>JAOPVM010000126.1 GCA_025966215.1 Klenkia sp. | reverse complement strand
GCAGATGTCGACGAGATCGGCGCCGATCTCGTCGTCCGGGCGTGACGGCAGCGCCCGCGTCGTGCCCGCCCACCCCCAGGTCCCGCTCGTAGACTGCCCGCCGTGGACACCGCCGTGACCGACCCTGTCCTGGGCCTGGTCCTCGAGGGGCGGTACCGGCTCGAGGAGCGGGTGGCCCGCGGCGGCATGTCCACCGTCTACGCCGCCACCGACCTGCGGCTGCACCGGGTGGTCGCGGTCAAGGTGATGGTCGAGCACCTGGCCCGCGACCCCGCCTTCGTCGACCGGTTCACCCGCGAGGCCCGGGCCGCGGCGATGATCGACCACCCGCACGTGGTCGGGGTCAGCGACCAGGGCGAGGACCAGGGGCTGGTCTTCCTGGTGATGGAGCTGGTCCGCGGGCGCACCCTGCGCGATCTGCTGCAGGCCCGTGGTCGGCTCACCGTGGGCGAGGCCTTCGCCGTCCTGGAGCCGGTGCTGGCCGGGCTGACCGCGGCGCACCGGGCCGGGATCGTGCACCGCGACGTCAAGCCCGAGAACGTGCTGATCTCCACCGACGGGCAGGTGAAGGTCGCCGACTTCGGGCTCGCCCGGGCCGTCGCCGGCACCGGGCACACCAGCCACACCGGCGGAGTGCTCATCGGCACCGTCGCCTACCTCTCCCCCGAGCAGCTCGAGCGCGGGCGGTCCGACGCGCGCTCGGACGTCTACGCCGCGGGGGTCGTGCTCTACGAGCTGCTCACCGGCCACCCGCCCTACGCCGGGGACACCCCGCTGGCGGTGGCCTACCAGCACGTGCACCACGACGTCCCGGCCCCGTCGCTGGAGTCCCCCGGCGTGCCGTGGCAGGTCGACGAGCTGGTCGCCCGCACCACCCGCCGCGACCCGGGCGCCCGCCCGCTGGACGCCGGCGCCTTCCTCGCCGAGATCCACCAGGTGCAGCGCGACCTCGGCCTGGGCCGCACGCCCGTCCCCACCGGCCGGACGACGGTGAACCCCGGCACGCTGCGGCCCACCAACCGGGCCACCCAGCCCCGGCCCGCCTCCGGCGACCCCCGCACCGAGGTCCTGGCGTCCCAGCGCGCGAGCGGACGCACCGCGATGGTGCCGCTGCCCCCCACGGGCGCGGTGCACGGTCGTCGTCCCCCGCCGGAGCAGCACACCGCCCCCCGCCCGCCCGGTGCCCGCCCGGGGGTGCCCCCGCACATCCGCCGCCGGCGGGCCCGGTTCGCGATCACCATCGTGGTGCTGCTGGCGATCACCATCGGCGCGATCGGCTGGTGGCTGGGCTCGGGCCGGTGGACCGACGTGCCCAGCGTGAGCGGGCAGGGCAGCCAGCAGGCGGTCGGCTTCCTGCAGGAGGCCGGCCTGGACCCGGTCTTCGGCGACGAGCAGTTCAGCGAGGACGTGCCGGCCGGCACCGTCATCTCCGCCGACCCCGACGGCGGTCGGGCGGTGATCGGCACCGACGTGGAGCTCGTGGTCTCCAAGGGGCCCGAGCGCTTCGCGGTGGACGGCGCTCTGGTCGGGCAGCCCTCCGGCGACGTGCAGGCCGCGATCGAGGCCCTGGGCGGCGACCTCGTCGTCAGCCCCACCCCGGGCCGCAGCGACAGCGTGCCCGCGGGCTCGGTGATGGGGATCGACCCGGTGCCGGGCACCGAGCTGCGCCGCGGGGACGCCCTCACGCTCACCGTCTCCGAGGGCGCCGCCACCGCCGACGTCCCGGAGCTGGTCGGGATGGACGCCGACGACGCCCAGGGCGCGCTGGAGGACCTGGACTTCGACGTCGTGCGGGTCGACGGGCGCAGCAACGACGTCGACTCCGGCCTGGTGATGGACGTCTCCCCCACCGGCAACCAGCCCTACGGCTCGACCGTCACCCTCACCGTCTCCCAGGGGCCGGTCCAGGTCACCGTCCCCGACGTGGGCGGGCAGACCCTGGTGGAGGCCACCGCGACCCTCACCGCGGCCGGCCTGCAGGTCACCTCCAGCACCTTCATCACCGGAGACCGGGTGGTACGGCAGAGCCCGGGCGCCGGCGAGGTCGTCGACGAGGGCACCACCGTGAACCTGCTCCTCAGCTTCGTCTGAGGGACCGTTCCGGCCCCAGCTGCCCCGCCCCCCCTGCCGACCCCCGGGGAGCGTCGATCAGGGGGTGAGCAGGGCCCCGACGACCTCGGCGGCGCGGTGCACGGCGGCGTCGTCGACGTCGAGGTGGGTGAGCATCCGGATCCGGCGGGGGCTGACCTGGCTGACCAGCACGCCGTCGGCCTTCGCGGCGGCGGCGACGGCCGGGGCGTCGACGCCGTCGAGCACGACCATGTTGGTGTGCACGGTGGTGGGGTCGACGCCCAGCCGGTCGGCCAGCGCGCGGGCCCGGGCGTGGTCGTCGGCGAGCCGCTGGAGGTGGTGGTCCAGCGCGTAGCTGCACGCGGCGGCGAGCACGCCGGCCTGCCGCATCCCGCCACCGAGGCGCTTGCGCCACAGCCGGGCCTCGCCGATCCGCTCGGACGAGGAGACCAGCACCGAGCCGACCGGGGCACCCAGCCCCTTGGACAGGCAGACCGAGGCGGTGTCGGCCAGCCGGCCGTAGGTCTCCAGCGACACCCCGGACGCGACGTGGGCGTTCCAGATCCGGGCGCCGTCCAGGTGCACGGCGACGTCGGCGTCGCGGGACCAGGCGAACAGCTTCTCCAGCTCGCCCAGGGGCTGGACCCGCCCGCCGCCGCGGTTGTGCGTGTTCTCCACGGCCACCGCGGCGGTGGCGGTCAGGTGCCAGTCGCCCTTCGGGCGCACCTGGGCGATGAGCTGGTCGGCGTCCAGCAGCCCGCCGGGCCCCACGACGGTGCGGGTGCTCAACCCGAAGACGGCGGCCGCGGCACCCATCTCGTAGGTGACCACGTGGGCGTCGGCGTCCCCGAGCACCTCCTGGCCGGGCTGGCAGACCAGGCGCAGGCCGATCTGGTTGCCCATCGTGCCGCTGGGCACGAACAGCGCCGCCTCGTGCCCGAAGAGCGCGGCGACCCGCTCCTCCAGCGCGTTGACCTGCGGGTCCTCGCCGTAGACGTCGTCCCCGACCTCGGCGTCGGCCATCGCCGCCCGCATGCCCGGGGTGGGTTTGGTGACCGTGTCGGACCGGAGGTCGATCACCCGCGCAACATCTCGGCCACCAGGAACGCCAGCTCCAGCGACTGTCCGGTGTTCAGCCGCGGGTCACACGCCGTCTCGTAGCGGCTGTTGAGGTCCTCGTCGCTGATCTCCTGGGCGCCGCCCAGGCACTCGGTGACGTCCTCACCGGTCAGCTCGACGTGGATGCCGCCGGGCCAGGTGCCCAGGCCGCGGTGCACCTCGAAGAAGCCGAGCACCTCGTCCACCACCCGGTCGAAGTGCCGGGTCTTGTAGCCCGACGTCGACTCGTGGGTGTTGCCGTGCATCGGGTCGCACTGCCAGACGACCTGGTGGCCGCTGGCGGTGACCTTCTCCACGATGGCCGGCAGGACGTCGCGGATCTTCCCGTTGCCCATCCGGCTGATCAGCGTGAGCTTGCCGGGCAGGCCCTCGGGGTCCAGCCGCTCGACCAGCTCGGTGGCCTGTTCGGGCGTCGTCGTCGGGCCGATCTTGACCCCGACCGGGTTGGCCAGCTTGGAGGCGAACTCGATGTGCGCGCCGTCCATCTGCCGGGTGCGTTCCCCGACCCAGACGAAGTGCGCGCTCAGCGCGTAGGGCCGGCCCTCGTGCATCCGGAGCAGCGCCCGCTCGTAGTCCAGGATCAGCGCCTCGTGGCTGTTGTAGAGCTCCACGCCCCGCAGCACGGAGTCGTCCACGCCGCAGGCCCGCATGAAGGCCAGCGCCCGGTCGATCTCCCGGGCGATCACCTCGTAGCGCACCCCGGCCGGGGAGTTGGCCACGAAGTCCTGGTTCCAGTTGTGCACCGCGTTGAGGTCGGCCAGCCCACCCCGGGCGTAGGCCCGGATCATGTTCATCGCGGCCGCGGAGTTGGCGTAGGCGCGCACCAGCCGGTTCGGGTCGGGGATGCGGTCGGCCAGCACCGGGTCCAGGGAGTTGACCATGTCGCCGCGGTAGGAGGGCAGGCCCAGCGCGTCGGTGTTGGAGCTGCGCGGCTTGGCGTACTGCCCGGCGACCCGGCCGACCTTGACCACCGGCACCGAGGCCCCGTAGGTGAGGACGACGGCCATCTGCAGCAGGGTGCGGGTGGTGGCCTGCAGGTGCGGCTCGGTGTTGAGGTCGAAGGTCTCCGCGCAGTCCCCGCCCTGCAGCAGGAACGCCTTGCCCTGGGCGACGTCGGCCAGCTGCTGGCGCAGCGCGTCGACCTCGGTGGGTGCCACGATCGGCGGGACGGTCGACAGGGTGGACAGCACGGCGTCCAGCGCGGCCCGGTCGGGCCACTCCGGCTGCTGGGCGATGGGCAGCTCACGCCACCTGTCCAGGCCGGGGACCAGCTCTGCAGGTTCGGTCAGACTCACGTGTCGAGGGTACGGCGCCGGTGATCACCGGCCCGCCCCCGCCGTCGCGCGCGGGCACGCACGAGGCCAGGATCGACCCATGACCCGTCTGATCGCCGTCACCGGAGCCACCGGCGCACTGGGGGGCCGGGTCGCCCGGCTGCTGGCCGACGCCCCCGCCGACCACGACGTCGCGCTGCGACTGGTCGTCCGCGACGCGGCCCGGGCGCCCGGCCTGCCCGGTGCGGAGGTGGTCGCGAACCCCGGCGGCTACTCCGCCGAGGCCGGGCTCGCTGCGGCCCTGGAGGGCGTGCACACCCTCCTCCTGGTCAGTGCCGCCGAGGCGGAGGACCGCACCGAGCAGCACCTGTCCGCCGTCCGGGCCGCGGTCGCCGCCGGCGTGGAGCGCGTGGTCTACACCTCCTTCCAGGGCAGCGAGCCCGGTGCGACGTTCACCCTCACCGCCACGCACGCCGCCACCGAGGCCGCGCTCGGCGACAGCGGGCTGCGCACCACGGTGCTGCGCAACGCCATGTACGCCGACTTCGTGCCGTTCTTCGCCACGGTCACCGGCGAGGGGACGGCGGAGATCGCCGCCCCCGCCGGGGCCGGTGCGGTCTCCTTCGTCTCCCGGGACGACGCCGCCGCGGTCGCCGCCGCGGTGCTGCTGGAGGACCACCCCAGCACCGACGGCCGGGTGCTGGACGTGACCGGCCCGGAGGCGATCACGCTGACCCGGGCCGCCGAGGTGCTCACCGAGGTGACCGGTCGGCAGGTGACCTACCGGGACCAGACGGTCGAGGAGGCGTGGGCGACCCGTCGTCCCTCCGGCGCGCCGGACTGGGAGGTCGAGGGCTGGGTGACCAGCTACACCGCGATCGCCGCCGGGGAGATGGCCATCGTCAGCGACGTGGTCGCCGAGCTCACCGGCTCCCCCGCGCTGACCGTCGCCGAGCACCTGACCCGGCACCCGGAGGACTGGGCGCCGCTCAGGTAGTCAGCGACCGCCAGACGGCCAGCCCGTGCCGGGCGTCCACCAGCGCGTCGTGCGCGTCGGGCGACTTGGGCGGCAGCGGCGGGGAACCGGCGTCCTCCCACCGCTGCTTGAGCTCGTGGGTGAAGCGCGGCACCGGCTTGGCCAGCGCGGGCATCGCGCCCCACAGCTGGCACAGCACGACGTGGTCGTAGGCGGCGATCCAGGCCCACAGCTGGACCTCCTCACCGGGGGCGGTGAGGAAGTCCAGCAGCGACTCGCGGATCTGCCGGCGGGTGCGCCACGCCTTGTCCGCCGGCGGCGGCAGCTTGTCCAGCACGTTGCGCCGGACCCACGGGATGGCCCGCGAGCCGTCGAACTCGGTGGAGACGGCGTAGAACTCCCGCCCGGTCTCGTCGACGACCCCGATCGACACCAGGTCGATCGTGCTGCCGTCCTCGATGATCTCTGTGTCGTAGAAGTAGAGCCGCACGAGGAGAACGGTAGGCGGTGGCGGACAGCGCCTGCGCTCGCCGCGGTCGTGCCGCCCCTGTCCCGGTGCCCGCCGACCAGCCCCCCGCCCGCGCTCGGGCCGAACTCGCCGCCGGCGACGCCCTGGCTCGACAGCGGCTCCGCGGTCCGCTCTCGACCCACCCCGCACCGACGGGACGTACGGACCCAGCCCGCAGCCGCCCACCGGACCGAGGACGACGCCGAGGTCCAGGCCCTCCTCCCGGCGACGGGCGGCGACGGCCGGGGAGATCCTGGGACGACCGGCTGCCTCGTCGTCGTCCTCGTCGTCGGCTGGGCTGCGGTGATCCCGAGAGCGCAGTTCCGGTCGCCGACACGCACCGGCGCGCCGGTCCGGGCGACCGCAACTGCCCTCTCGACCGCGGTCAGCTGCGAGCGCGACCCCGCTCCACCGAGTTGGCGCCGAACTCCTCGCCGTTCAGCGCCGCGATCTCCTCCTCCAGCTGGGGGACGGCGACCCTGGACTGGGCGAGCACCAGCTTCTCCCCCACCGCGCCGATGACGGCCTGCCGCCAGGCGGAGAAGAACCCGACCGAACGCGGGACGAACACCCGGCGGCCCCGGGTCTCCAGGTTGCGCAGCAGCGCGTCGGCGCAGTCCGACACCGAGGTGTAGCTGCCCAGCGGGCCGGGGAGCCGGTCGAGGGTGGCCCTGAACGTGGGCAGCGCGGCCTTGGTGTCCCGCACCATGTCGGTGTCGATCCAGACCGGGTGTGCACTGGCCACGGTGACGCCGCGGTGCGCGACCTCCAGCCGCAGCACGTCGCCGAAGCGCTCCAGCCCGGCCTTGGCCGCGCAGTAGGCGCTCAGCCCCGGCAGCAGGGAGAACGCGGCGGCCGAGGAGATGAGCAGCACGTGCCCGCGGCGCGCGCTGATGGCCGGCAGTGCCGCGTGCGCGGTGAGCATCGCGCCGGTCAGGTTGACCTCGATGGTGCGGGCCAGTGCCCGGGCCGAGGCGGTGGCCACGGTGTTCATCGGGGCGATCCCGGCGTTGGCGACGACGACGTCCAGCCCCCCGAAGACGTCCACGGCCCGCTGCACGGCGGCGGCCATCGCGTCGGCGTCGGTGACGTCGGCCTCGACCCACAGGTGCTCGGGGCCGAGCTCGGTGGCGACGGCGGCGAGCAGCTCGGGCTCCAGCCCGACCAGGGCGACCCGGGCGCCGCGCGCGGCGGCCTTGCGGGCGAGCTCGGCGCCGATGCCGCGGGCGGCGCCGGTGATGAGCACGGCCTGACCGGCCAGCGGACGGATGGGGGTGCGGGGCATGGCGGGCTCCTCGTCGTCGGTGACGCGTGCTGTTGAGCACTGCTCAACGGCTGTTGTACCGTGTTGAGCACTGCTCAGCAAGCCCAGCCGTCCGCAAGGGAGCGCACCGGTGACCAGCACGATCGAGAGCCAGCCGCAGTCCGACCAGCAGACCCGGCACGTGCGTGTGGCGGTGATCGGGTCGGGGTTCGCCGGGCTCGGCATGGCCATCCGGCTGCGTGCGCAGGGCGTGGAGGACCTCGTCGTCCTCGAGCGTGGGGACGACGTGGGCGGCACCTGGCGGGACAACACGTACCCGGGCGCGGCCTGCGACGTGCAGTCCAACCTCTACTCGTTCTCCTTCGCACCCAACCCGGAGTGGCCGCGGACGTACTCCGAGCAGCCGGAGATCCTGGCCTACCTGCAGGACGTCGCCCGCCGCTTCGACGTGCTGCGCCACCACGTCTTCGGCGCCGAGGTCACCGAGGCCCGCTGGGACGCCGCGGCCGCGCGCTGGCAGGTGCGCACCAGCGCCGGCGACTTCTCCGCCCAGGTGCTGATCAGCGCCGCCGGTGCCCTCGCCGACCCCTCGTACCCCGACATCCCGGGCATCGAGGACTTCGCCGGCACCGTCATGCACTCCGCCCGCTGGGACGCCGACCACGACCTCACCGGGGAGCGGGTCGCCGTCGTCGGCACCGGGGCCTCGGCCATCCAGGTGGTGCCCTCCATCCAGCCGGTCGCCGGGTCGGTGACGGTCTACCAGCGCACCCCGCCGTGGGTCATCCCGCGCGGCGACCGGCCGACGACGGCGTTCGAGCGGGCGCTCTACCGCCGCGTCCCGCTGGTCCAGAAGGCCGTCCGCGGCGTGCTCTACGCCGCCCGGGAGTTCCTGGCCGTCGGGATCACGAAGGACCCACGCTTCCTGGCCCCGGTGCAGAAGCTGGCCCGCACCCACCTCGAGCGCCAGGTCCGCGACCCACAGCTGCGCGCCACGCTCACCCCGGACTACACGATCGGCTGCAAGCGCATCCTGATCAGCAACGACTGGTACCCGGCGGTCACCGCGCCCAACGCCGAGGTGGTGAACGCCGGGATCGCCGAGATCCGGCCGCACTCGGTGGTCACCCGCGACGGCGTGGAGCGCCCCACCGACACCCTGGTCCTGGCCACCGGCTTCCACGTCACCGACCTGCCGATCGCGCACCGCATCACCGGCAGGGGCGGCCGCACCCTGGCCGAGGTCTGGGCCGACGGGATGACCACCAACCGGGGCAGCACGGTCGCCGGCTTCCCCAACCTGTTCCTGCTGGTCGGCCCCAACGTGGGGGTCGGGCACACCTCGATGGTCTACATGATCGAGTCCCAGATCGGCTACGTCAGCAAGGCCGTCCAGGCCATGGACGACGAGGGGCTGGCCACCCTGGAGACCACCCAGGCCGCCCAGGACGACTACCGCGCACTGGTCGCCGAGCGTTCGGCCGGCACCGTGTGGCTCGAGGGGGGCTGCGGCTCCTGGTACCTGGACGAGCACGGCCACAACACCACCCTGTGGCCGGACTTCACCTTCCGGTTCCGCCGGCTCACCCGGACCCTGGACCGGCAGAACTACGTGGGGACGACGGCCGACGCACGCGAGCAGGTGCCGGCGTGACCGCGACGACCGTGCAGCGGACCGTGCACGCGGTCGGCACCACCGACGGCGCCCGACTGCACGCGACGGTCTCGGGCTCCCCCCAGGCGCCGGTGACCCTGGTGCTCGCCCACGGCTGGACGCTGTCGCAGGCCTCCTGGGACGACGTGGCCGCCGAGCTCGCCCCCGACCTGGCCGAGGGGTCGGTGCGGCTGGTCCGCTACGACCAGCGCGGGCACGGACGCTCCACCTGGGGCGAGGTGGCCGACGACGACGTCGAGATCGACCTGCTCGGGGAGGACCTGGCGACCGTGCTGGCCGCCCTCGTGCCGACCGGCCCGGTGGTGCTGGGCGGGCACTCGATGGGCGGCATGACGATCATGGCGCTGGCCGCCGCCCACCCCGACCTGATCGGCGAACGGGTGCGCGGTGTGGCCCTGGTCGACACCTCGGCGGGCCGGCTCGCCACGCCGCCACGTACTGCGGCCGAGCGGCTGCAGCAGCGGCTGCTCCCCCGGGTCTCCTCGTGGGCGGTCGCGCACAGCCGCCGGGTGGACGGCTGGCGCCGCCGGGTGCCGCCGACGGCACCCCGACACCAGGCCCTGGTGCGCGGGCTGCTCTACGGCAGCGCGGCCACCGACGCGATGGTGCTGCGCGGCGCGGAGATCATGTCGGCGTCCTCGGTGCGCTCCTTCGCCGCCTTCTACCCCGCGCTCGGCCGGCACGACAAGGCGCAGGCGCTCGCCGCGCTGCGCGCCGTCCCGGCGGAGGTGCTGGTCGGCGAGACCGACAAGCTGACCCCGGTGCGGCACGCCGAGCGGCTGGCCGCGGCGCTGCCCGACGCACACCTGCAGGTGGTCCCCGACTGCGGCCACATGCTCCCCCAGGAGCGGCCCGACCTGGTGGCCGCGGCCATCCGGCGGCTGCTGGAGCCCTGGTGACCGCAGCCCGGCGGTCGGCCGCCGACCGACGGGCCCAGCTGGTCGAGATCGGCCTGGAGCTGCTGCCCACCACCCCGGTGCAGGAGCTGACCATCGACGAGGTGGCCCGCCGCGCCGGGATCAGTCGCAGCCTGCTGTTCCACTACTTCGCCACCAAGCGCGACTACTACACCGCGGTGACGACGGCGGCGGCCCGGCTGCTGTGCGACCACGTGCTGGGCCCGACCGGCGGGGCTCCGTCGGCCGGGGCGCACGCGGGCATGCTGGACCGGTTCGTCCAGTGGGTGGAGACCTACCGGGAGAGCTACGTCGCCTTCGTGGGCGGGGCCTCGGGCGGGGACCCCTGGGTGGCCGAGGTCTACACCGACGCCCGCGAGGAGCTCGTGGACGGCACCCTGGCCGCCGTCGGGCTGCCCGACGACGCCCGGCACCGTCAGCTGGTGCGCTCCTGGTTCGCCTTCACCGAGGACCTGGTGGTCGGCTGGACCGCCGACCCCACCACGATGACCCGGGACGACGTCCTGGCCCTCGCCGCCGACGTCCTGGACCGGATCACCTCGCGCTAGCCCGCGAGACTGCTCGGCAGTCGGTCGGCTGTCTCGTGCGCCGGGGGCTGCAGCTTCCCGACCACCTCGACCGCGCTGGCGCCGGTGGTGTCCATCGACTTCTTGACCTTGGCGCCGTACAGGTCGACGTACTCCTGGCCCGACAGCAACATGATCTCGTACATGATCTCGTCGGTGATGGACCGCTCGACGAAGCGGTCGCCGGCCATGCCCTCGTAGCGGGAGAAGTCCAACGGCTCCCCCACCACCACCCGCACGCGCTCGATCTTCTTGCCCAGGACGCGGAAGCTGCGCACCGGCACCATCGCCACCGGGATCACCGGACAGCCGGTCTCCAAGGTCATCCGGGAGACCCCGGTCTTGCCGCGGAAGAGCCGGCCGTCGGGCGAGCGGGTGCCCTCCGGGTAGATGCCCAGCAGCTTGCCCTGCTGCAGGATCCGCACCCCGGTGACCAACGCGGCCTCGGCGGCGTCCGCGCTGGAGCGGTCGATCGGCACCTGACCGGCCCCGGAGAAGAAGACCCGCTGCAGGAAGCCCTTGACGCCCGGGGAGGTGAAGTACTCGGCCTTGGCCAGGAAGGTGACCCGGCGACGCAGCATCAGCGGCATGAAGACCCAGTCCGAGGCCGAGAGGTGGTTGCTGGCCAGCACGGCGGCACCACGGCGCGGCACGTTCTCGGCCCCGGTCACCTGCGGACGGAACACCAGACGCACGATCGGCCCGACGGCCTCGAACTTGAGGAACCAGTAGAACAACGCAACGCCTTCCTCGAGCACGACCCATCGACG
>JAOPVM010000239.1 GCA_025966215.1 Klenkia sp. | reverse complement strand
TGACCGTCCCCAGGGTGGTGGCCGTCCTTCCGGTGATCGTCCGGCGTGGCAGGACCGTCGTCCTTCTGGTGACCGTCCCCAGGGTGGTGGCCGACCCGACCGTGGTGGGCGTCCCTCGGGGGACCGTCCGGCGTGGCAGGACCGGCGTCCCTCCGGTGGGGAGCGCGGCGGTGACGGGGGCTTCGCCGACCGTCGCCCGGCCGGGCCTCCCATCCCCGAGTGGGCCGACCCGCGCCAGCTCGACGGCTCGGTGAAGCAGGCGCTGCGGAGTCTGGACTCGCGCAACGCAGACGTCGTCGGCCAGCACCTGGTCGCTGCAGGTGGCCTGCTCGACGAGGACCCGGAGACCGCACTGGCGCACGCGCGCGCCGCACGGGACAGGGCCTCCCGGATCGCCGCCGTGCGTGAGGCTGTCGGCGTTGCCGCCTACCACGCCAGCGACTTCGGAGAGGCAGCCCGCGAACTGCGCGCCTACCGGCGGATGAGCGGCGACGAGTCCTACCGCGCCGTCCTGGCCGACTGCGAGCGGGCCCTCGGCCGACCCGAGATCGCGCTCCGGATCGTCTCCGATGCCCTGGCCGCCGGCGTTGACGCCGACGAGACCGTCGAGCTGCAGCTGGTCGAGGCCGGCGCCCGGCAGGACCTGGACGAGCTGCCCGCGGCCGCCCTCGTGCTCGAGGGCGCTCTCGGCGGACGCCCGACCCCGGAGCAGCTGTCCCGGGGTGAGCTGGGCCAGCTCCGCCTGGCCACGGCCTACGCCGACCTGCTGGTCGCCCGGGGGGACGCCGAACTGGCCGACCAGTGGTTCGCCGCGATCATCGCCGCCGACCCCGACGACGAGACCGGCGTGGCCGAGCGCTTCGACGGCATCGAGTTCGACGAGGACGACGACGAGGACGAGGACGACGACCTCGTCGACGACGACGGGCAGGACGAGGCCGACTCCGCGGAGGACGCCGCCGCCGAGGACACCGACGTCCCTGCGTCGGTGGACGAGGCGGCCGTGGCCGAGCAGGCCACCACGGACGGGGCCACGGACGCCGCCTCGGACGATCTCGGCGCGTTGGCCGGCGACGGCATGGCCGACGACCCCGACGTGGGTCCCGGTTACGACCCCGACGAGGACGACATCGAGGCGGAGGTGGCCGAGCTGCTGGGTGAGATCCCGGCACCCGGGTTCTCCGACGAGCAGACCGCCGCCCCCGTCGTCCCGCCGGTGACCCGGCCCGCGGCCGGCACCACGGGGCTGTTCTCCGCTGCCGACGAGCAGGACCGTCCGACAGACTGACCGCAGCTGTCCACAGCCACCGGGCCCGTCCACAGATCGTGGGCGGGCCTGGTGCGTCCGGGCCCCGGTCGCCACGCTCGTGCCATGAGCCTGTCCCTGATCGACCGGAACGACGTCGTCCTGCGGGGGCGGCTCGCCGCCCCCGTCGAGCTGCGTGAGCTGCCCAGCGGCGACACGCTGCTCTCCTTCACGCTGACCGTCCGCCGACCGACACCCCGGCCGCGGGCTCCCCGAGCCGACACGATCACCTGCATCAGCTTCGCGCCGTCCCTGGTCGCCCGGGCCCCGGGTTGGCAGGTCGACGACGTCATCGAGGTGGAGGGCGCGCTGCAGCGCCGCTTCTGGCGGGGGGACTCCGGCGTCCGGGTGGCACACGAGGTCGAGTGCCGGAAGGCGCGGAAGGTCCGGACCCCGGCCCGGTCTTCCGAGGCGGACACGGCCTGACGCGGTGGCCGGCCGCTCAGTCGCCGGCGCCCCGGTGCGGACGGAACACCAGACCGGTGCGGGGCTTCGGCACGAACAGGGTGCTCTTGCGCGGCATGCGGGCACCGGCCCGGGCCACAGCGGCGACATCGCCGGGGGAGGGCGAACGGAGCAGGACGGCCACCCCGTCGGTGTCCCGGGCGCGGGTCAGTGCCTCGTCCACGTCGTGGGCGATGTGCACCGACCGTGGGTCCTCCGGGTCGCGCCCCCACGCCCCGCGCACCAGTCCGTGGTGGGCCAGCACGACGTCCAGGGCACGCCAGGCCGCCGGGGCCTCCGCCGGGACCCGCGCGCGGACCTCGTCGGACGGGTCCCCCACCTGCAGCAGGCGGCGGCCGTCGGTGAGCAGGAAGCACCCGCACTCGGGCCGGTCGACCCACGCCCGGGCGGTGGCTCCTGGGGTGGACGTGGACACGGGGGTGACCGTGAAGCCCGTGCGTGCCAGCTCGGCGGCTGTGTCCAGGTCCAGGTCGGGCACCACCCGGTGGATCGCCCGCACCCGCAAGCCACCCCACCCGGTCGGGGTCAGCAGGGCCAGCACCGAGCCCGAACCCGGGGCGCCGGTCGTGGCGTGCGCCCGGGCAGCGGCGAACCGGTGGTGCCCGTCGGCGATGTAGGCCCCGGTCCTGGCGAACCCGGCAGACAGCCGGGCCAGGACGGCCGGGTCGGTGACCCGCCACAGCTCGTGGGCGACGCCGTCGACGTCGGCGACCGTGGCGTCGGCCGGTCCTCGACCCGTCTCCGCGGTCACCCCGGCGAGGTCGGCGTCCCGGTCGTGGGAGAGCACGATGGGCTCGAGATCGGTCCGGGTGGCATCCAGCAGCAGCCGGCGCCCTTCCACGGCGGGGACCCAGACGTCCTCGTGGGGCAACACGGCGGCCGAGCCCGGCGGGGGCAGCGTCACGGCCCCCAGCCAGCCGGTGGTGACCTCCTCGCCGGGGCCGCTCATCCGGTACAGCCAGAAGGCGGGCGCTGCGTCGTCGACGAGCACCCCCTCCTCCCGCCAGGCCGCCCAGGTGCGGGCGGCCTGGGCGGCCGACAGGCGGTCCCGGGCCGCCCGGGAGGCCGGCGGCGGACCGTCGAGCTCGGGCAGGATCAGCCGGACGACGTTGTGCGGGTCGGCCGCGGCGAGCCGGGCGCGGCCCGCGGCGCTGACGAGGTCGTAGGCCGGCGAGCTGACCCGGGCCAGGTGCTCGGGGTCGTGCAGGGCGTAGGTCGTGGCCCGGAACGGGTGCACCTCGAGGGTGTCCGGAGCGGCCGGCGCGTCGGCGTCCGTGTCGTCGAGGGGAGAGGGAGCCACCGGCCGATCGTAGGAGCCGGGCGGACGGGCAACCCGGGCCTGTGGTCACATCAGCGCGTGACCGTCGACCACCCCGAGGTGCCGCTGCTCGCTCGCGGCGCCGAGCAACCCCCCACCCAGACCCACGACGTCGCGCTGCTCGACCTGGACGGGGTCGTCTACGTCGGTCCCGACGCGGTGCCCGGGGTCCCCGAGGCGCTGCAGTCCGCCCGCGACGCGGGCATGCAGCTGGGGTTCGTGACCAACAACGCCGCCCGGACCCCGGCCGAGGTGGCCACCCACCTCACCGAGCTCGGAGTGCCCGCCGAGCCGACCGACGTGATCACGAGCTCGCAGGCCGCGGCCACCGTCGTGGCCGAGCGGTTCGGCCGGGGAGCGTCGGTCCTGCCGGTCGGCGGTCCCGGGGTGGCCGCCGCTCTGCGGGAGGCGGACCTCGAGGTCGTGGACACCGCGGAGGCGTCACCCGTCGCGGTCGTGCAGGGCTACGGCCGGGACGTCGGTTGGATCCAGCTGGCCGAGGCCGTCGTCGCGGTCCGCGGCGGCGCCACCCACGTGGCCACCAACACCGACGCCACCATCCCCTCGCCCCGCGGGGTGCTGCCCGGCAACGGTGCCCTCGTCGGGGTGGTCAGCACGGTCACCGGCCAGCAGCCGCTGGTCACCGGCAAGCCCGACCCGGCCATGCACGCCGAGTGCGTGCGGCGCACCGGGGCCCGCAGCCCCCTGGTGGTCGGGGACCGGCTGGACACCGACATCGAGGGCGGACGACGGGCCGGGGCACCCAGCCTGCTGGTCTTCTCCGGCGTCACCACCCCCACCTCGCTGCTGGCCGCCGGCCCGGAGCACCGCCCCGACCTGATCGCCGACGACGTCGCCGGGCTGGGCCGCCCCCACCCCGCCGTGGTCCGGGACGGTGACGGCTGGCGCTGCGGTGCCTGGACCGCGACGGCGGGGGACGCGCAGGCCCTGACCCTCACGGTCGCCGGGGACGCCGGGACCGACGACGGGCTGGACGGGCTGCGCGCGCTGTGCGTGGCGCACTGGGCCCGGCACCGGCACCAGGGCGCGGCCCCCACCGTGCAGCCGGGGCAGGGCGCGGTGGGCGAGGCGTTGACCCGCTGGGGGCTGACCGGGTGAGCCGCCGGGTGGCTCAGAGCAGCGAGCGCAGCCGGAGCATGTCGCGCAGCCCTGCCTCGAGCTTGACCCGCCCGGTCGCCCACGCCGAGGCGAAGGTCAGGTCGCCGTCGGTGAGGTCCAGCAGGTCCTCGGACGTCATGGTCAGCCGGATGTCGGCCTTGGGCAGGTCCGGGGAGTCCGGCACGGCCTCCATGTCGTGGGCGTGCCCGTTGGCCAGACGACCCCGGACGACCTGCTCCAGGTCGGTCAACCGGCAGGAGACGGTCCGGTCCAGGCCCTGGGCGGCCGGCTTGGCGGCCAGCGTGGACACGAAGCCCTCCAGGGCGGTCATGCACTGCTCGAGCGTGGCCACGGGCGGGGTCTCCTCAGCGGGTCGACGAGGTGTCGCGGTGCGGCGGGGCGGGGGCGCCCCGGGCTGCGGGGACGCTACCGCGACCCCCGCCGGCACCCGGGGGGCCGCGGTCACGGCCGCTAACCTGAAGCGGCCGGCACCCCTCCCGGCAGCACCCCCGAACCGTCGCCCCGTCACGAGGAGGAGAGCCCGGTGACCCAGACCCCACGTCCTGTGCCGGGCCCCCCGCGTCCAGTGCCCTCCCCGCGTCCGGTGCCCTCCCCGCTCGAGGCCACCCACGACCTGGCCGCCCGCCTCACCGGGCTCCCGGTCGTCGACCACGCGGCGGAGTTCGAGCTCGAGCACGCCCACCTGCAGCGGCGGCTCGCCACGATCGACCAGCTGTGAGCCCCGTGCCGACACCGCGGTGCCGCTGATGGCCCGGCGCGCCCGGTTGGACGCCGAGCTGGTCCGTCGCTCGCTGGCCCGCTCCCGCGAGCACGCCCAGGCCCTGATCGCCGACGGCCGGGTGACCGTCTCCGGCCAGACCGCGACCAAGGCCGCGACCGGGGTCGAGGCCGGCACCCCGGTCGTCGTCCGCACCGACCCCGACGAGCCCAGCTGGGTCTCCCGCGGTGCGCACAAGCTGATCGGGGCGCTGGACGCCTTCGGGGTCGACCTCACCGGCGCCCGGGTGCTCGACGCCGGCGCCTCCACCGGCGGGTTCACCGAGGTCTCGCTCAGCCGGGGCGCCCGTCAGGTGGTGGCCGTGGACGTCGGCTACGGGGAACTGGCCTGGTCGCTGCGCACCGACGAGCGGGTCGTGGTCCACGAGCGCACGAACGTCCGCACGCTGACCCCCGAGGCGATCGACGGTCCGGTCGACGTCGTGGTCGCCGACCTGTCCTTCATCTCCCTGCGGCTGGTGTTGCCGGCGTTGACCGCCTGCACCGACCCGGCGGGGGAGCTGCTGCCCATGGTCAAGCCGCAGTTCGAGGTGGGCCGGGAGCGGCTGGGCACCGGCGGCGTGGTGCGCGACCCCGCGCATCGGGCCGACGCCGTGCTCAC
>JAOPVM010000217.1 GCA_025966215.1 Klenkia sp. | reverse complement strand
GGGGGACGTTCTGCATGATGATCGGCTCGCGGAAGATCACGCCGCCGAGGATGTTGCGGATCGTCCCGTTCGGGGAGCGCCACATCTGCTTGAGGCCGAACTCCTCGACCCGCGCCTCGTCGGGGGTGATGGTGGCGCACTTGACGCCGACACCGTGTTGCTTGATGGCGTTGGCCGCGTCGATCGTCACCTGGTCGTCGGTGGCGTCGCGGTTCTCCATGCCGAGGTCGTAGTACTCGAGGTCGACGTCGAGGTACTTGAGGATCAGCTCGTCCTTGATGAACTGCCAGATGATCCGGGTCATCTCGTCGCCGTCGAGCTCGACGACCTTGCCCTGCACCTTGATCTTGCTCACGTGTGGGTGATCCCTCTCTGTTGGAAGCCGACCCGTCAGAGGTCGGCCACGTCCGCCTGCTTGGCTCGTACGGCCTCCGCTGCCTCGCGCAGCCCGGCCAGCTCGTCGTCGCTCAGGTCGCCCTCGACGACCCGTCGCACCCCGCCGCGCCCGATCTCGGCCTCGACCCCCAGGTAGACCCCGGAGATCCCGTACTGGCCGTCGACCCACGCGCAGACCGGCATGACCGCACCGGAGTCCTCGATGACGGCGCGGGCCATCCGGGCCGCTGCCGCGGACGGGGCGTAGTAGGCCGAGCCGGTCTTGAGCAGCGCGACCACCTCGGCGCCGCCGTTGCGGGTGCGGTCGACGAGGTGGGCGATCCGGTCGGCGGCCAGCACGTCGGCCAACGGCTTCCCGTCGACGGTGCAGCGGCTGGGCACCGGCACCATCGTGTCGCCGTGGCTGCCCAGGGTCAGGGTGCGCACCGAGGAGACCGGCACGCCCAGCTCCTCGGCGACGTTGTTGGTGAAGCGCGCGGTGTCCAGCATCCCGGCCTGGCCCATCACCTTGGCGGTGTCGAACCCGGTGGCCAGCTGCGCCAACGCGGTCATCTCGTCCAGCGGGTTGCTCACCACGACCACCACGGCGTCCGGGGAGGTGCGGGCGACGTTCTCCGCGACCGAGCGGACGATCCCGGCGTTGGTCTCGATGAGGTCCATCCGGCTCATCCCGGGCTTGCGGGGCAGCCCGGCGGTGATCACGACGACGTTGGACCCCTCGGTGCCCTCGTAGGACCCGCCACCCACGCCGACGACGCGGGTCTGGAAGCCCTCGATGGCCCGGGACTGGTTCATGTCGAGGGCGATGCCCTCGGGCTTGCCCTCGACGATGTCGGTGAGGACGACGGTCTCGAACACGTCGTACTCCGCCAGACGCAGGGCGGTGGTGGAGCCGTAGAACCCGGCACCCACGACAGTGACCTTGCCAGAACGGGGCTGCGCTGCCATGGCCGCCAACCTAGCGGCGTCGGGGCCCCAGCGCCCGCGCGGGTGCGCTCACACCGACGGGATGGCCAGTGCGGTCGCGACCAGCACCAGCCCTGCCCCGAGGGTGAGGACGACGTCGGTGGTCTGGCTGCGGACGGCGAGGAACCCGACCCGGCGCACCGGCAGCACCATCCGCGCCACCGCGGCGGCCAGCAGGCCGACCCCCATCACCACCAGCCCCAGGCGCCAGGTGCCCGCCGTCACCGCGAGCAGACCCGCGACCACCATCAGCAGCACGACGGTCAGCGGCAGCTGCCGGAGCACCCCGGCCAGGACCGGCCGGCGGGTGTGGAGCGGCGCACGGGCCACGGGTCAGCCCACGACGGTGTCGTCGGCCTGTTCGGCCAGGGTGACCACGTTGGACAGCAGCATCGCCCGGGTCATCGGGCCGACCCCGCCGGGGTTGGGGGCCACCCAGCCGGCGACGTCCCACACGTCGGCGGCGACGTCCCCGGCGATCTTCCCCTCGACCCGGCTCACGCCGACGTCGAGCACGGCCGCGCCGGGCCTGACCATGTCGGCGGTGAGCAGCCCGGGCACCCCGGCCGCAGCGACGACGACGTCGGCGGTGCGGGTGTGCGCGGCCAGGTCACGGGTGCCGGTGTGGCACAGCGTCACGGTGGCGTTCTCGCTGCGCCGGGTCAGCAGCAGACCCAACGGACGACCGACGGTGACCCCCCGCCCGATCACGGTGACCTCGGCGCCGGCGAGCTCCACCCCGTGCCGGCGGAGGATCTCCACGATGCCCAGCGGGGTGCACGGCAGTGGCCCGGGGACGCCGAGGACGAGCCGGCCCAGGTTGGTGGGGTGCAGCCCGTCGGCGTCCTTGGCCGGGTCCATGGCCTCGAGGACGGCGGCCTCGGAGACCTGTGCGGGCAGCGGCAGCTGGACGATGTAGCCGGTGCAGGCGGGGTCGGCGTTGAGCTCGGCGACGACGGCGAGGACGTCGGCCTGGGAGGCGTCGGCGGGCAGCTCGCGCTGGATGCTGGTGATGCCGACCTGTGCACAGTCCGAATGCTTCGCGTTGACGTACCAGCGGCTGCCCGGGTCGTCGCCGACCAGCAGGGTGCCCAGACCGGGCCGGCGTCCGGCGGCGGCCAGTGTGGCCACCCGCTCGGTCAGCTCGGTGCGGATCGCCGCCGCGGTGGCCTTGCCGTCGAGTCGGGATGCGCTCACGGCTCCAGTCTGCCGCACCCACCCCTGCGCCCTTAGGGTCAGCGCCGCAGGTGTGGCGCTCCCCCGTCACCGAGCGCCGAGGAGAAGCCATGACCGAGCCCGACCGCCGCGACACCGATGGTGCGACCAGCGCCGCCGACCCCACCCGACCGGTCGAACCCGCCGCCGACCCCGCGACCCGCGCCCCCGGCGACCCGGTCAGCGACCAGACGACGGCGGTGCACCCGCTCCCCCAGCGGCCGCGCGAGGAGACCCTGCCCGGCACGGCGCGCAGCCCGTTCGCCGACG
>JAOPVM010000202.1 GCA_025966215.1 Klenkia sp. | reverse complement strand
TGAGCGAGGTCAACGGCGCCAAGATCTGGATCCGGGTGGCCGGCTTCTCCATCCAGCCCGGTGAGTTCGCCAAGATCTGCCTGATCGTCTTCTTCGCCGCCTACCTGGTCGACAAGCGCGACGTGCTGGCGCTGGCCAGCCGCCGGGTGCTCGGCCTGGAGATCCCCCGGGCCCGCGACCTGGGCCCGGTGCTGCTGGCCTGGGGCCTGTCGATCCTGGTGCTGGTCTTCGAGCGCGACCTGGGCAGCTCGCTGCTGCTGTTCGGGATCTTCGTGGTGATGCTCTACGTGGCCACCGAGCGCGCGTCCTGGCTGGTCATCGGCGTGCTGCTGTTCGCCGCCGGGTCGAGCCTGGCCTACCAGCTCTTCGGCCACGTCCGGGTCCGGGTCGACACCTGGCTGGACCCCTTCGCCTACGCCGACACCGGTGGCTACCAGATCGTCCAGTCGCTGTTCGGCCTGGGCACCGGCGGCATCTTCGGCGCCGGCCTGGGCGGCGGGCGCCCGGACCAGGTGCCGGTGGCCAAGAGCGACTTCATCGCCGCCGCCCTCGGTGAGGAGCTCGGCCTGTTCGGCCTGGTCGCCGTGGTCGTGGTCTACCTGGTGCTGGTCGAGCGCGGGCTGCGCACCTCCCTCGTCGTCCGGGACGCGTTCGGCAAGCTGCTGGCCGCGGGTCTGGCCTTCGCCGTCGCCTGGCAGGTCTTCGTCGTCCTCGGCGGGGTGACCGGGCTGCTGCCCCTCACCGGCCTGACCACCCCCTTCATCGCCTACGGCGGCTCCTCGCTGGTGGCCAACTTCGGCCTGGTCGCGCTGCTGGTGCGGATCAGCGACGCCGCCCGGCGACCCCCGACGGCCGCCGCGCCCACCCCGCCCAAGCTCGGCGAGGCGCCCACCGAGGTGGTGAAGCGGTGAACGCCCCGCTGCGCAAGGTCGCCATCAGCGTGCTGGTGCTGTTCACCCTGCTGATCCTCAACGCCAACTACATCCAGGTCATCCGCTCCTCCGAGCTGCGCGACAACCCGCGCAACACCCGGATCCTCGCCGAGGAGTACGACCGGGAGCGCGGGTCGATCGTCGTGGCCGGCAACCTGGTCGCCGAGTCCGTCGAGACCGACGACACCCTCACCTACCTGCGCCAGTACCCCCAGTCCGACCTCTACTCCACGGTCACCGGGGCGTACTCGCTGGTCTACGGCAACACCGGCCTCGAGCGCGCGGAGAACGAGATCCTCTCCGGCTCCGACGCCCGGCTGACCTTCCGCCGGCTGGCCGACCTGTTCACCGGCCGCGACCCGGCCGGCGGCAACATCGAGCTCACCCTGGACCCGGCCGCCCAGCAGGCCGCCGTCACCGGCCTGGGCGGGGTGGACGGCGCCGTCGTCGCCCTGGACCCGGAGACCGGCGCGGTGCTGGCGATGGTGAGCAGCCCCGGCTACGACCCGGCCCAGCTGTCCAGCCACGACCCGGAGGCCATCCGGGAGTACTCGGCCGGCCTGGACCTGCTCGACCCCGACCCGCGGGTCAACACCACCATCGCCGAGCGCTACTCCCCCGGCTCGGTGTTCAAGCTGATCACCTCCGCCGCCGCCCTGGAGGACGGGTACGCCCCCGACACCGTCGTCCCGGCCCCCCAGCAGTACACGCTGCCGGGCACGAGCCGGCCGCTGAACAACTTCGGTGGCGAGGCCTGCTCGGGCAGCGGCGAACAGCCGCTCATCGACGCACTGACCATCTCCTGCAACACCGCCTTCGCCCAGCTGGGCGTCGAGCTCGGCGAGGACCGGATCCGGGAGACCGCCGAGGCCTTCGGCCTGGACACCGGTGGCTTCGAGATGCCGCTGGCCGTCGCGGAGAGCACGGTCGGGGACATCGAGGGCGACGCGCAGCTCGCGGTGGCCTCGATCGGACAGCAGAACGTGCAGATCACCCCGCTCCAGGGAGCGATGATCGCCGCAGCGATCGCCAACGACGGGGACCTCATGCAGCCCTACCTGGTGGACCAGGTGCAGGCACCGGACCTCACCGTGATCGACCAGACCGAACCCGAGGTGCGCAGCGAGGCGGTCTCCTCCGACGTCGCGGGCCAGCTCCAGGAGATGATGGTCAGCGTCGTGGAGAACGGCTCGGGACGCCGCGCGCAGATCGACGGCGTCACCGTCGGCGGGAAGACCGGTACCGCCCAGACCACCGCCGACGGCGACGACAACCAGTGGTTCGTCGGCTTCGCCGGCCCGGACGAGGACCCGCAGATCGCCGTCGCGGTCTTCGTGCAGGGCGGTCAGGGCACCGGGGGCGACCTCTCCGCACCCGTGGCCCAGCAGGTCATGAGCGCCTACCTCGCCGGCCAGGGGGGCAACTGATGGCACTGCGCGTGGGCAGTCTGCTGGCCGACCGGTACGAGATCACCGCCCCGGTCGCCACCGGCGGCATGGGCGAGGTCTGGAAGGCCACCGACCGCACGCTGGGCCGCACCGTCGCCGCCAAGGTGCTCAAGAGCGAGTACACCGGCGATCCGGCCTTCCTGGAGCGGGTCCGCAACGAGGCCCGGCACACCGCTGCGCTCACCCACCCGAACATCGCGTCGGTCTACGACTACGGCGAGACCACCGACGACGACGGTCGGGCGCTGGCGTTCCTGGTGATGGAGTTCGTCGAGGGCGAGCCGTTGGTCAGCATCCTGGACCGCGAGCACACGCTGACCCCCGAACGCACCCTCGACGTGCTGGCCCAGGCCGGTGACGGGCTGTCCGCCGCGCACCGGGCCGGGGTCGTGCACCGGGACATCAAGCCCGGCAACCTGATGGTCCGACCCGACGGCGTGGTCAAGCTGACCGACTTCGGGATCGCCTGGGCCCGGGACGCCGCCCCGCTCACCCGCACCGGCATGGTCGTGGGCACCGCGCAGTACCTGTCCCCGGAGCAGGCGCAGGGCTTCGGGGTCACCTCGGCGTCCGACGTCTACTCCCTGGGCGTGCTGGGCTACGAGTGCCTGGTCGGCAACCGTCCCTTCGACGGCGAGTCCCAGGTCGCGATCGCCCTGGCCCAGATCAACCGGCCCCCGCCCCCGTTGCCCGGCTCCGTGCCCGCCCCGGTGCGGGCCCTGATCGAGAAGGCGCTGGCCAAGGACGCCGCGGCCCGCTTCGTCGACGGCGGCGACCTCGCCGAC
>JAOPVM010000200.1 GCA_025966215.1 Klenkia sp. | reverse complement strand
TGCCCGACGACCGGATCGAGGCGGTGCAGACCGGCTGCTGCCCGCACACCGCGATCCGCGACGACATCACCGCCAACCTGGACGCCGTCGAGCTGCTGGAGTCCCGACACCCCGGGTTGGAGCTGGTGTTCGTGGAGTCCGGCGGGGACAACCTGACCGCCTCGTTCAGCTACGGCCTGGTCGACGTGCAGGTCTTCGTCGTGGACGTGGCCGGCGGGGACAAGGTGCCGCGCAAGGGCGGGCCCGGGGTGACCAGCGCCGACCTGCTGGTGGTCAACAAGACCGACCTCGCGCCGATGGTGGGCGCCGACCTCGGGGTGATGCGCCGGGACTCCGACGCCGTGCGTGAGGGCAAGCCCACCTTCCTCATCTCGCTGCGCGAGGACCCGGCCGCCACCCAGGTCGCCGAGTGGGTGCGCGAGCAGGTGCGCGCCCGCACCGTCCAGCCCGCCTGAGCTGCGGATGAGGACGCTGGTGGAGGTGGTCGCCCGGGCGGGTCCGGGCGGGCGCACCGTGCTGCCCGTCGTGCGGGCCAGCGGTCAGCTCGCGGTGCGGCGCACGGGGCCGACGACGGTGCACCTCGTCGCCACCGCCTTCGGCCCGCTGGGAGGGGACGAGGCAGAGATCCGGCTGGTCGTCGAGGCCGGCGCCCGGCTCTCGGTGCGCACGGTGGCCGCGGCGGTCGTGCTCCCGGCACGCGGTGAGTCGCCGCCGTCGGTCCAGCGGGTGTCGGCCGAGGTGGCCGGTGAGCTGTACCTGCAGCCCGAGCCCACCGTGGTGACCACCCGGGCGCACCACCACGCACTGCTCCACGCGGTGCTCGCCGGGGGTGCCCGACTCACCGCGACCGAGCAGGTCCAGCTGGGACGGACCGGCGAGGAGCCCGGGCACTGGACCGGCACCACCCGGGTCGAGCGGGCCGGCGCGCCGCTCCTGCACACCACCGTGGGGCTGGGCCCGGGCGCACCTGCCTGGCTGCCCCCGGTGGCGCCGCGGGCCTACGCCAGCACCGTGCACCTGGGGGAGGCGGCCGACCGCGCCGTCGGCGAGGACGCGGTCCGCCTGCCGCTGCCCGGGGGGTGGGTGGCGACCGCCTGGGGTGACCGGTCGACCCCGACGCTGGCCCGGTTGGCCGCCCTGGACGACACCCCCACGACGAGGAGCGAGGCCCGATGACCGAGGACCTGCCGGGGGACCTGGTGGTCCGGGCCCGACGGGTCGTGCTGCCCGACGGCGAGCGCCCCGCAGCGGTGCACGTGCACCGGGGCCGGATCGCCGCGGTCACCGCGTTCGAGGACGCCCCGCCGGACGCCGTCACGCTCCCGGACGACGAGGTGCTGATCCCCGGCCTGGTCGACAGCCACGTGCACGTCAACGAGCCCGGTCGCACCGCCTGGGAGGGGTTCGCCAGCGCCACCCGGGCCGCGGCGGCCGGCGGGGTCACCACGATCGTGGACATGCCGCTGAACTCGATCCCGCCGACCACCTCGGTGGGCGCGTTGGCGGTGAAGCGCGCCGTCGCGGCCGCGCAGGTCAGCGTGGACGTCGCGTTCTGGGGCGGGGCTGTGCCGGGCAACGCCGCCGAGTTCGCCCCGATGCTGGCCGAGGGGGTGGTGGGCTTCAAGTGCTTCCTCCTCGACAGCGGGGTGCCGGAGTTCCCGCCGTTGGACACCGCAGGGCTGCGGGCCGCGCTGACCGAGCTGGCGGCGGTCGACGGGCTGCTCGTCGCGCACTGCGAGGACGGTCCGACCATCGACGCCGCCCCCGACCCCGACGGCGCCAGCTACGCGGCGTTCCTGGCCTCGCGGCCCGGGGCGGCCGAGGAGACCGCGATCGGCCTGCTGCTGGCCGTGGCGGCCGAGACCGGGGCGCGGGTGCACGTGGTGCACCTGGCCGACGCACACGCCCTGCCGCTGCTGCGCCGGGCCCGGGCCGACGGCGTCCGGGTGACGGTGGAGACCTGCCCGCACTACCTGACGTTCGCCGCCGACGAGGTGCCCGACGGGGACACCGCGTTCAAGTGCTGCCCGCCGATCCGGGAGGCCGCACACCGGGAGGCGCTGTGGCAGGCGGTGGCCGACGGCGACATCGACCTCGTGGTCAGCGACCACTCGCCGTGCACCCCGGAGCTCAAGCGGCTCGACGTGGGGGACTTCGGGCTGGCCTGGGGCGGTATCGCCGGTCTGCAGGTGGCGCTGCCCGCGGTGTGGACCGGTGCCCGGGCGCGGGGAGTGCCCCTGGCCCGGGTGGTGGAGCTGATGTCGGCTGCCCCGGCGGCGCTGGCCGGGCTGCCGGGCAAGGGCGGCATCGCCGTCGGCAAGGACGCCGACCTGGTCGCGTTCGCCCCCGAGGCCAGCGCCGTGGTGGGCGAGCTGGAGCACAGGAACCCGGTCACGCCCTACGCGGGGCGTCAGCTCACCGGCGTGGTCCGGGCGGTGTGGCTGCGGGGGGAGCGCACCGGCGGGGCCCCCGCGGGCAGGCTGCTGCGCCGCGGGGACCGGTGAGCCGGGACTACTGCTGCGGCGTGGCGGCAGCTGCCTCGTCGATCGGCTTCGGGTCGGTGTCCACGCCTCCGGCGGGGTCGGCGTTGCCCAGCGCGGTCTCGGCGGGCAGCTCCTGCATCGCCTTCTTCGCGCGTTCTGCCAGGTCCTTGGGGGTCGGGGTGCTCATGGGTGCTCCTCCTGTTGGTGGGACCGGAACCACCCACTGTGCACCCTCCGGTCCGGATGCGGGGCCTGAGAGGGTGGGAGCCCACCCCGAGTCAGGAGAACGATGACCGCCGTCCCGACCCCGTGGGCCCAGCTGCCCGACCTCGCCAGCCGCGCTCTGGGCGGCGCCGTGGTGGCCGCCAACGACGAGTTCTTCGCCGCGCGGGAGAACCTGGTGCTGCCCTGGCCCGCGGTGCGCCGGGACGACTTCGGGCACAAGGGCAAGGAGTACGACGGCTGGGAGACCCGCCGCCGGCGCACCCCGGGCGAGGACTGGGCGGTCGTCCGGCTCGGGGCGCCCGGCGTGGTCGCCGGTGTCGTCGTCGACACCGCGTTCTTCACCGGGAACCACCCCCAGCAGGCCTCGGTGGAGGGGGTGGCTGTCCAGGGGCACCCCTCCGTCGACGAGCTGGCCGACGCCGACTGGGCGCCGCTGCTGGGCCGGGTGGACCTCGCCGGGGACACCGCCAACGCCTTCGCCGTGAACAGCGACCGGCGGGTGACCCACGTGCGCCTGACCATCCACCCCGACGGCGGAGTGGCCCGCTTCCGGGTGCACGGCACCGTCGTCCCCGACCCGCGGTTCCTGGACGCCGGCCCGTGCGACCTGGCCGCGCTGGAGAACGGCGGACGGGTGACCGCGGTCAGCAA
The DNA here is from genome assembly GCA_025966215.1 of Klenkia sp. Taxonomy (GTDB): domain Bacteria; phylum Actinomycetota; class Actinomycetes; order Mycobacteriales; family Geodermatophilaceae; genus Klenkia. The sequence goes on along the minus strand of JAOPVM010000200.1, from coordinate 1,000 downwards.
CGACTTCTACGGCAGCCCGCACCAGGTGCTCGGCCGCGGCGACGCCCGCTCGATGGGTGAGGGCTGGGAGAACGCCCGCCGCCGTGACGACGGCAACGACTGGCTCGCCGTGCAGCTGGCGTGCGAGGGCACCATCGCCCTCGCCGAGCTGGACACCTCCTACTTCCTGGGCAACGCCCCCGGGGCGGCGGCGCTCACCGGGACGACCGCGGACGGCACCGAGGTGGAGCTGCTGGCCCGCACCCCGCTGCAGCCCGACACCCGGCACCGGTTCCTGCTGGGCGACGCGCCCGGGGTGACCGACGTCCGGCTGGACGTCTTCCCCGACGGTGGGATGGCCCGGCTGCGGCTCTGGGGGCGACCGACCCAGGCCGGCCGGGCGGAGCTGGCGCGTCGGTTCGCGGCGGGCTGACCAGGTCGTACCGCAACCAGGCAGCCCGGAGCGCCTCCCCGGCGGACGGCCCGTCCTGCCGCACGCTCACAGCGGACGCACCGGGGACCCCCGGCTGCGCCGGTCTCGAGGAGCACCCATGTCCCGCCCCGCCTTCCGTCGTGCCGCCCTGCTGTTCGTGGCCGCCCCCGTCCTGTCGCTGGCCGCGTGCGGCGCGGGCTCGGTGGACTCCGACGACGTCGAGGACTCCGCCGAGACCCAGCTCATGGAGAGCACCGGCTCCGACGTGCGGCCCGACATCGACTGCGAGGACGACCTCCCCGCCGAGGTCGACGCCACCATCACCTGCGCGCTGACCGCCGACGGGCTCGACGGCACCTACGACGTCACGGTCACCGTCACCTCGGTCGAGGGCGACACGGCGAACTACGACGTCGTGGTCGCCGACACCCCCCGCTGACCGCCACCCCCGTCGGGTGGGGCTCGACGAGCCGACACCCGACGGGGCCGCTACCTTCCCCGGGCACGCACAGGGAACCCCCCGGTGTGCCGACCGAGGAGTCAGCCATCACCCGCTCAGCCTTCCGCCGCGCCGCCCTGGGCTTCGCC
>JAOPVM010000439.1 GCA_025966215.1 Klenkia sp. | reverse complement strand
ACCGGCCCTGAGCGCGGCCCGGCCGCCCATAGAGTGCCCGACCAGCACGATCGGCACGTCCTTGCCGACGTCCTCGCGCAGCTGGTCGATCGACCACTGCACGTCCTGGTAGGCGTCGGCGGCCTCGCCGTTCCACCCGGCCACGCGGTAGCGGACCAGTGCCGTCTGGATGCCCCGGTCGCCCAGGTCGTTGCGGACGAACTGCTCGAAGGCCCGCATCCGGACCAGCGACAGCGCCTTCTCCTTCGGCGGGGCGATGCTCGACGCGGTCCCGCCGTGACAGAACAGCGCGATGCCACGGGTCTCGCCGTCGACGGGGTGGCGCTCGAGCGTGGGGTCGGTCACGTGCGTCCTTCGGTTGCCGAGGGTCGGGCGGATGGGACGGTCAGCGACGCCGACCGCGCAGCTTGTTCGCGCCGTTCTCGGCCAGGTCGCCGGCCTTGATCAGGTTCCTGCTGACCGCCGAGGGGCCCTTCCTGGACTCGAGTGCCCGGCCGAGGGAGCGCAGCACCCGGGTGCCCAGCGGCACGAGGACGGTGAGCAGGAGCCACATGCGGATGCGCCGGGAGATGAAGAGCCACATGGACGCGTCACTGCCCGGCGCGCCCGCGGCTCAACCGGCGTCGGGTGAGAGACGCACGACCATCTTCCCGGTGTTTCCGCCGCGCAGGAGGTCCAGGAAGGCGGGGACGGCGTCGTCCAGGCCCTCGCGGACGGTCTCCCGGGCCTGCAGGTCACCCGAGCGCAGCCAGCCGGTGACGGCCTCGACGAACGGGGGCCGCAGGTCGGTGTGGTCACCGACGATGAACCCGCGCAGGCTCAGCCGCTTGCCCACGACCAGGAACATGTTGTCCGGCCCGGGCGGCGGGGTGGTGGCGTTGTAGCCCGAGATCGCCCCGCAGAGCGCGGCCCGGCCGTGCTCGCGGAAGGACGCCAGCGCGGCCTGCAGGTGGTCGCCGCCGACGTTGTCGAAGAAGACGTCGATGCCCGCGGGGGCGGCCCGGGCGAGCAGGTCGCGCACCGGGCCGTCGTGGTAGTCGAAGCCGCCGGTGAAGCCGAGCTCCTCGGTGATCCAGCGGACCTTCTCCGGCGTCCCGGCGCTGCCCACGACGCTGTTCGCGCCGGACAGGCGCGCGAACTGGCCCACCAGGCTGCCCACGGCGCCCGCGGCACCGGACACGAAGACGTCGTCCCCGGCGCGGAAGTCGGCCAGCCGGAACAGTCCTGCCCAGGCGGTGAGTCCGGGCATGCCGAGCACGCCCAGGTGCCAGGTGAGCGGCACGCCGTCCAGCTCGGGCAGCACGCTGACCAGGGTGTCCTCGAGCACCGCGGTGTCGCGCCAGCCGGCGTTGTGCAGCACGAGGGCGCCCTCGGGCACCCGCGGCGAGCGGGACTGCACGACCCGCCCGACGGTGCCGCCCTGCATCGTCTGGCCGATCTCCCAGGCCGGGGCGTAGCTGGGGCCGGCGTTCATCCGGCCGCGCATGTAGGGGTCCACGCTCATCGCGGCGTTGGCGACGACGACCTGGCCCTCGGTGGGGTCGGGTCGCTGGAGCTCGACGAGGCGGAAGTCGTCCGGGGTGGGCTCGCCGTGCGGGCGGGCGGCCAGCTGGACCTCGCGGGTGGTGATCGGCATGTCCGGTGCAGGGCGCGGGCGGCCCGAGTTGTTCCTGTGCGGCATCGTCCTACATTCGGGGCATGTCGTTCTTCTCCCGTGCCAAGACGCAGGCGGTCGCAGCGGAGGACGCCCTGCCGGGCCGGTCCACGCCCCTGCCGCACGTCCCCGAGCTCCACGCCGTCACCGGCAACCGCATCCAGCCCCCCTTCCCCGACGGCCTGCAGACCGCCGTCTTCGGTGCCGGGTGCTTCTGGGGCGTCGAGAAGGTGTTCTGGCAGACGCCAGGTGTCTACTCGACCGCCGCGGGTTACGCCGGTGGCTACACCCCGAACCCGACCTACGACGAGGTCTGCTCCGCCCGCACCGGGCACACCGAGGTCGTGCTGGTGGTCTTCGACCCCGCCGTCATCTCCTACGACGTGCTGCTCAAGGAGTTCTGGGAGGAGCACGACCCCACCCAGGGCATGCGCCAGGGCAACGACGTCGGCACCCAGTACCGCTCGGCCGTCTACTACACGACCCCCGAGCAGCAGGCCGCCGCCGAGGCCTCGCGCGACCAGTACCAGGCCCGGCTCACCGCGGCCGGCTACGGCGACATCACCACCGAGATCGTCCCGCTGGGCGAGTTCTACTACGCCGAGGACGTCCACCAGCAGTACCTCTACAAGGTGCCCAACGGCTACTGCCCGGTCAACGGCACCGGCGTCTCCTGCCCGGTCGGCCTCACCGGCGTCTAGGACGCAGCGTCGATCAGGATCCCTGATCCACGTCTGTCCTCCCTCACGAACGCTGGTGAGGGAGGACAGACGTACGTGCGGGACGACGACGGGCGTGGGGGACAGTGGTCGACGTGTCCGACCCCTTCTTCGACCAGCTCCGCCGCGACCCCGACGTCGAGGCCCCGGACCTGGTGGCCGTCGACGCCACCGACCGGCTCCTCCTCGACGAGGCCGCCGAGCTGATCGCGGCGCACCCGGACGCCGTCGTCACGATCGACGACTCGCACGGGGCGCTGACCCTCGGCGCGATCGCCCTGCACCGGGCCACCGGCGTGCGGGCGCACCAGGACCTGCGGGTCGCCGAGCGGGCGCTGGACGCCAACGCCGGGCGCACCGGCACCGCCGGGTTCACCCACCACGCCCTGGACGCCGACCTCCTCCGCGGGGCGAAGCTGGTGCTGGTGCAGGCACCCAAGGGCCTGGACGCCCTCCGCGAGATCGCCGAGACCGTGGCCCGGTACGCCGACCCCGAGGTCACGCTGCTGGTCGGCGGTCGGGTCAAGCACATGACGAAGGCGATGAACGAGGTCCTCGGGGCCTCGTTCGGGCACGTGCACGCCACCCTGGCCCGGCAGAAGTCCCGGGTGCTGGTCGCCCGGGAGCCCCGGCCGGGCGGGAGCAGCTTCCCCCGCCGGCAGGAGCACGCCGACCTGGGTCTCACCGTCCTCGCGCACGGCGCCGCGTTCGCCGGCACCAAGGTCGACATCGGCACCCGCTCGCTGCTGAAGGCCCTGCCCGAGGCCGGGACGGGCACGGCCGTCGACCTGGGCTGCGGCACCGGCGTGCTGGCCGTCGTCCTGGCCCGCGCCGGGTACGAGGTGCTGGCATCGGACGCGTCGTGGGCCGCGGTGGCCTCGGCGCAGGCGACGGTCGAGGCCAACGGGGTCACCGACCGGGTCACCGTCGTGCGGGACGACGCGCTGGACGGCGTCGCCGACTCCAGCGTCGACCTCGTCGTCCTCAACCCGCCGTTCCACCTGGGCGTCGCGGTGCACACCGGCGCCGCGGAACGGCTGTTCGAGGCCGCCGCGCGGGTGCTGCGGCCGGCCGGGGAGCTGTGGTGCGTCTACAACTCGCACCTGCCGCACCGGCAGACGCTGCAGAAGACCGTCGGGCCGACCCGTCAGCTCTCCCGCGACCCGAAGTTCACCGTGACCGCGTCGACCAAGCGCGGCGGGATCCACCGCGTCGCCTGAGCGGCCAGAGCACGTCTGGAGTGCCGACCCAGGCCGCGACGGTGCCCGGGACGGTGGCGCACGGCAGCTGAGGGCGTGCTCGCCGTAGCGGGTGGCCAGGCCGTGGCAGTGCGTGCGGACGCCAGCAGCGCCGGGCCGGCGGCCCACGGCGCCGTGGACCTCCGTGGACGGGCCGCCTCGGGAGCGACCCGTCCCGTGGTCGGGTGGCTCGGATCGGGGTCCGAGCGCCTGGTGCACGCCGTGGCGTCCACCGACACCCTCGAGTGTCGCGCGAGGACGGGCACGCACAGGCCGAGGGCCGGCTGCGACCCGCACGAGCCGGCCGGACTGGTTGTGTGGGTCATCGGCCTCGTCTGCGCGCGGTCTCGAACACGATCACCCGTGGCCGAGGAAAGAAGGTAGGACCATTAGTTGACCAGGCGGCCGCGGGCTGCTTGGCTGCCCCTGGCTGTTAGCCACACCACGTTCTGGGGATCCGTTCGGAGGAACACATGCTGTCCGATGCGCTCAGCGGACTGACCCAGGTCCTCTCACCCGTTCCCCTGATGCTGATGCTCGTCGGGGTCGCGATCGGGTTCGTGGTCGGCATCCTCCCGGGTCTGGGAGGAGCAGTCACCCTCGCGCTGATGCTCCCCTTCACCTTCGACATGGAGCCGGTCGAGGCCTTTGCCTTCCTCCTGGGCATGTGGGTGGTCACGTCCACCACGGGAGACATCACGTCGGTGCTCTTCGGCATCCCGGGCGAGGCCACCTCGGCTGCGACCGTTCTGGACGGGCACCCGATGACCAAGCGGGGGGAGGGTGGGCGGGCGCTGGGAGCCGTGCTGTTCAGCTCCGCCCTCGGGGCGGTCTTCGGGGCCCTGGTGCTGGCGTTCTCCATCCCCGTCATCCGACCGGTCGTGCTGGCCTTCTCACCACCGGAGTTCTTCGCGCTCACCATGCTGGGGCTGACCTTCGTGGTCGCGCTGTCGGGCAAGCACGTGCTCAAGGGGTTCATCATGGCCGGGCTCGGTCTCCTGGTCGCACTCGTCGGGCTGGATCCGCAGGACGGGGTGCCTCGGTACACCTTCGACCAGCTCTACCTGTGGGACGGAGTCGGCATCGTCCCCCTGGTCGTGGGGCTGTTCGGTGGGGCCGAGGTCCTGCAACTGATGTTGAGCAAGCGGAGCATCGCGGGGACGTCGACCCCGCAGTCCACCGCCTCCATCTCCGGAGTCGGCCAGGGCATCCGGGACGTGCTGAAGCACTGGAGCCTGGTGCTCCGCTCCAGTGCGATCGGCACCGGCGTGGGCATCGTCCCCGGGCTGGGCGGTTCCGTCGCGCAGTTCATGGCCTACGGCGCCGCCCAGCAGAGCTCCAAGACCCCGGAGATGTTCGGCAAGGGAGCGATCGAGGGGGTCATCGCCTCGGGGGCGGTGAACAACGCCAAGGACAGCGGCTCCTTGATCCCCACCATCGGCTTCGGCATCCCAGGCGGGGCCGGCAGCGCCGTCCTGCTCAGCGCCTTCCTCATCGTGGGTCTCAACCCCGGCGAGGAGATGCTCACGACCCAGCTCGATGTGACCTTCTCGATGATCTGGGTCACCGTGCTCGCGAACTTCATCGCCGTCGCAGCGGCCTTCCTCTTCCTCAAGCCACTGACGAAGCTGACCTTCATCTCCGGACCGCTGCTGGTTCCCTTCCTCCTCCTCCTGCTGGCCCTGGGGGCCTACACGGCCAGCAACAACTTCGCCGATGTGATCATCATGATCGCGGCTGCCGCCGTGGGAGTGCTCTGCATCCGTTACGACTGGCCCCGGGTGCCCTTCCTGCTGGCTGTGGTCCTGGGTTCCCTCGCTGAGCGATACCTGTTCTTGAGCCAGTCGCTGTTCGCCTGGGACTGGCTCACCCGCCCGATCGTGCTGGCCATCGGAGCGGTGATGGTGTTGGCGATCGTGGTGCCCCCAGTACGGAGACGCCAACGTGCAGCCAAGCGCCGGGCAGCGGCCACGGACGAGGTGTCGGCATGAGCACCCCTCGTGATGCAGGCGAGAACGTCGCCGCGGACCTGCCGCCCGCCACCACGGGACCGGCCGCCGACGGGGGCGCGGTGACACCCGCCGGCGCAGCAGGAGCCCGCGCGTCGGATGTCTCCCGTGGCGCCGTGGTCGCCGAGCTCGTCGGCACCCTCGCGCTGCTGGTCGTCTTCGGCTGGGCCTTCCTGGATGCTGCGGACTGGACGTTCCGCACCGCCCTGTTCCCCCGGATCGTCACCGCCGCCGGGTTCCTCTTCTGCGCAGGCAAGCTCCTCCAGGACGTCATCGGACTGCTCCGGCACCGATCGGTCGGCGTCAGCACCCCGGTGGCCGATCACCCCGCCGTCCCCTCGGGCGGGACCCACGACGACGAGGCGGACGTCGAGGGGGACGTCGAGTACCTGTTCGCCACGGCCGGCGCTCGCAGCTGGTCGACGGCTCTGGCCTGGCTCGCCGGGTTCTTCCTGTTGCTCTACATCGTCGGGCTGTTCATCACTGCCCCGATCTTCTCCCTCCTGTACCTGCGGTACGCCGGGAACCAGACATGGCGGCTGAGCACCATCTACGCCGTCGTCCTGGGCGCGGTCCTCTACCTGGCCTTCGAACTGGCACTGGGCATACCGACTCCGCCAGGGCTCTTCCTCGACTGACCAGCACCACGTCTCACAGCTCAGTCATCGCCGTCGTCGTCGATCGAAAGTGGACACTCATGACCCTGCACCGTCCAGTCCGGCCTGCCCTGCGGTCTGCCCTCG
>JAOPVM010000417.1 GCA_025966215.1 Klenkia sp. | reverse complement strand
GCGGGGAAGGCCGTCCAACGGGTTCGCTCGCGCGGTGACCGGTCCCCCGATCCTCGCACCCTCCGAGGTCTACGCCGAGGGTCTGACAGAACGTGTCGGGGTGGCTGTGACCACTCCGTCACACCAGTCGCCGGCGCATCGTGACGTGCTCGATGCCGGCCTCGAGATAGGGCTCCCCCACGGCCTCGTAGCCGGCCCGCTCGTAGAACCGGCGGGCGGTCAGCTGGGCGTGCAACTCGACCTCGGTGAACCCCCGGCCGGCCGCCTCGGCGTGCAGCACCCCGAGCACCGCGGCCCCGTGACCACGGCCGCGGACCGACCGGTCGGCGGCCATCCGACCGACCACCGCGCGCCCGTCCCGTTCGACGAGCCGGCCGACCGCGACCACCGTCCCGGCGTCGTCCCGGGCCAGCGCGTGCACGGCGGACGCGTCGGCGGCGTCGGCCTCCAGCTCGGGCGGCACGCCCTGCTCGAGGACGAAGACCCGGTGCCGCAGCGCCGCCACCTCGGGCCAGTCGTCCGGCCCGGCGACCCGGGCGCTCACCGGGCCGCCCGGACGGCGGGCAGGGCGGTGGCCGGCACCAGCAGGAACCGCAGGTCGATCACCGCGTGCAGGAGCACCGGCAGCAGCAGCGAGCCCGTCTGCAGGTACAGCGCGGCCAGCACGCCGCCGAGCACGCCGGTGGTCAGCACGCCGGACACGCCCTGGTAGGCGTGCGCCAGGCCGAACGCGACCGCGGCGACGACCACCAGCACCCCGGTGGGCAGCCCGGGGGCCAGTGCAGCCACGACGGCCAGGAAGAAGCCGCGGTACAGCCACTCCTCGCACACCCCGGCGGTGACCCCGACCAGGGCGAACAGCCGCCGCTCCGGGGCGGTGCGGGGCAGCAGGGCGACCGTGGACGGCACCGGCGGCTCGCTGTGCCGACCGTCCCCCGGCCGGGGTCGGGCGGGGACGGCCGCGGCGAGTGCCCCCGCGCGCAGCGCCCGGGTGGACACCACCACGAAGGCCAGCAGCAGCAGGCAGGCCGCGGTGGTCAGCAGCCCGGGCCAGGCCTGCGGCCAGCGCAGCCCCAGTTGCCCGGCGTCGACGTCCGGACTGGCCAGGAAGACCACGGCCACCAGGGCGGCCAACCCCCACTCGAGCACCAGCAGCCGTCGGTAGAACGAACGTCGGGCGCCCCCGTCGGCCCGCATCCGGTGCTCGAACCGGCGGTGCAGCACGTGCCCCACGAACGGCTCGCCGACGACGAGGTACCCGGCGATGACGACCGCGGCCAGCTGGGCCGGGCCGAAGTCGGCGAGGGTGTCGGGCAGACCGGTCACGGGCGGGACAGCGCGCTCAGGCCTCGTCGCGCAGGCGTCCCAGCGCACCGGCGAGGTCGTCGGGGTAGGTGCTGGTGAACTCGACCCACCGGCCGTCGGCGGGGTGGGCGAACCCCAGCCGCATCGCGTGCAGCCACTGCCGGGACACCCCCAGCCGGGCGGCCAGCGTGGGGTCCGCGCCGTAGGCCATGTCCCCGACCAGCGGGTGGCGCATGGCCGAGAAGTGCACCCGGATCTGGTGGGTGCGGCCGGTCTCCAGCTTCACCGAGACCAGCGAGGCGGCCGCGAAGGCCTCCTGGGTGTCGTAGTGGGTGACCGAGGGCCGCCCGGTGCTGACCACGGCGAACCGCCAGTCGTGCTTGGGGTGCCGGTCGATCGGGGCGTCGATGGTGCCGCGGCTCGGATCGGGGTGGCCCTGCACCAGGGCGTGGTAGCCCTTGTCCACGGTCCGCTCCTTGAAGGCGGCCTTGAGGACGGTGTAGGCCCGCTCGCTCTTGGCCACGACCATCAGACCGGTCGTGGCGGCGTCCAGGCGGTGCACGATCCCCCGGCGTTCCTCGGCCCCGCTGGTGGAGATGCGGTACCCGGCGGCGGCGAGCCCACCGACCACGGTGGGGCCCTCCCAGCCGGGGCTGCCGTGCGCGGCGACGCCGACGGGCTTGTCGACCACCACGATGTCGTCGTCGTCGTGCACGACCGTCATGCCGACGACGGGCTGCGGCGAGGCGGGCTCCCCCGGCGGCGGGGGCAGCTCGACCTCCAGCCAGCTGCCGGCGACGAGGCGGTCGCCCTTGCCCTTGACCCGGCCGTCGACGAGCACGGACCCGGCGTCGGCGAGGTCGGCGGCCGCGGTGCGGGTGAGCCCGAACAGCCGGGTCAGCGCCTGGTCGACCCGGGAGCCCTCCAGGCCGTCGGGCACCGGGAGCTCACGGTGCAGGCTGGCGGTCACCGGCCCATTGTGACCGACGATCAGGCGGACTCGGGACCGTCGTCGTCCGCACGGGAGTCCTGGGACCGGCCGCCGTCGAACTCGATGCCGCGGATGGCCAGCACCGCCCCCAGCACGCCGCCGCAGACGATCGAGGAGTCCGCGACGTTGAAGATGGGCCAGACCTGGCCGTTCGGCCCGAAGACCGACAGGAAGTCCACGACGCCACCGCGCAGGAACCCGGGGTCGCGGAACACCCGGTCCACCAGGTTGCCCAGCGCGCCCCCGAGCACCAGGCCCAACGCGACCGCCCAGCCCAGGGAGAACAGCTTCCGGGCGACCCGGACGATGACCACCGCGATCGCCACCGCGATCAGGCTGAACACGACGGTGGCGCCCTCGGCGAAGGAGAAGGCCGCGCCGGTGTTGCGGTAGTGGGTGAGGTACAGCAGACCACCGAGGGTGCGGATGTTCTCCGCGGGCTCGACGGTGGCCACCACGACGAGCTTGGTGACCAGGTCGAGGGCGAAGACCGCGACCGCGATCAGGGCCAGCAGCCGGGTGCGCGAGCGCCGACCGGTGGCCGGCGCCGCGGGTGCTGCGCTGTCGCTGGGTTCGTCGGCCACGCCAGGACGGTACCGACCGGCCCCGACGGTCCCGGGTCCACAGCGGCGGCCGGGCCGGGCATGGCGAGGGTCACACCGGCTGGGGACGAGATCGACGCGAGGACCGACGACCATGGCGGGCAGGCGGACGATCCCGCCCTTGCACCGCACCGACGCTGCACCGCTGCAGCAGCGAGCTCCCAGGAAGGCCCCGTGACGATCCCCGACACGACCCCCGCCCCCGCACCCCAGGAGACCAGCCCGGTCATCCCCGACGCGCGGCGCCCCGACGTCGTCCTGGTGGGTGGTGGGGTGATGAGCGCGACCCTGGCCGCGCTGCTGGGCATCGTGGCCCCGCACTGGTCGGTGACCCTCTTCGAGGCCGGGGACCACGTCGCCGGGGAGAGCTCCGACGGCTGGAACAACGCCGGCACCGGGCACTCGGCGCTGTGCGAGCTGAACTACACCCCGGCCGGCAAGGACGGCGTGGTCGACCCGAGCAAGGCGATCACGATCAACGAGCAGTTCCAGCTCTCGCGCCAGTTCTGGTCGCACCTGGTCCGCTCCGGGCTGACCCCCTCGCCGAAGTCCTTCATCACCCCGGTGCCGCACATCAGCTTCGTGCACGGCACCGAGGGCCAGGAGTACATGCGCGCCCGACACCAGGCGCTGGTCTCCTCGCCGCTGTTCGAGGAGCTCGAGCTCACCACCGACGGCGCCGAGCTGGCCGACTGGGTGCCGCTGATGATGGAGGGCCGCGACCCGGCCCAGCCCGTGGCTGCGACCCGCTCCACCGCCGGCACCGACGTCGACTTCGGCTCGCTCACCCGGCTGCTGCTGCGCCAGGGCAGCGACCGTGGCCTGGCCGTGCACACCGGCACCAGCGTGCAGGACCTCACGCGCACCTCCGACGGCCGCTGGGACGTCACCGCCCGGCACCACGCGAGCGGCCAGGAGTTCACCGTCAGCGCGGGCTTCGTCTTCGTGGGCGCCGGCGGCGGGGCGCTGCCGCTGCTGCAGCGCGCCGACATCCCCGAGATCAAGGGCTTCGGCGGGTTCCCGGTCTCCGGGCTCTTCCTGCGCACCCGCAACCCCGAGCTGGTCGCCCGGCACCAGGCCAAGGTCTACGGCCAGGCCGCCGTCGGCGCCCCGCCGATGTCGGTGCCGCACCTGGACCTGCGCGCCATCGACGGCGACCAGTCCCTGCTCTTCGGCCCCTACGCCGGGTTCTCGCCCAAGTTTCTCAAGGCCGGGTCGTGGCTGGACCTGCCGCGCTCGGTACGACTGGGCAACATCGGCTCCATGCTCGGTGTCGCCCGCACCCAGACCGCGCTCACCCGTTACCTCGTCGGCCAGGTGCTCCAGCGCCCCTCGGACCGGATCGAGGCCCTCGAGGAGTTCGTGCCCACCGCCGACGCCGACGACTGGGAGATGATCACCGCCGGCCAGCGCGTGCAGGTCATCAAGCAGGACGAGAAGGGCCGCGGCGTGCTGCAGTTCGGCACCGAGCTGATCGTCGGCGCGGAGGGGTCCATCGCCGGCCTGCTCGGCGCCTCGCCGGGTGCCTCCACCGCGGTCGCCGCGATGCTGGACCTCCTGCGCCGGGCCTTCCCGGACCAGGCCGCCGCGTGGGCGCCCAAGCTCGCCGAGGCCATCCCCTCCTACGGCCACCAGCTGGCCGCCGAGCCGGACCTGCTGCGCGAGGTCCGGGCCGAGACGACGAAGACCCTGGAGCTCACCGGCCCGGTGGAACTCGCCGCCGCGCGCTGAAGGGGGACCCCGGCGCCCCGTGCGCCGGGTCCGGCGGGCTCAGCTGACGATCGGGTTCCTCTCGGTGTCGATGACCTCGCCGGGCAGCGCGCCGGGCAGGACCTGCTGCCACTCCCCCGACACCAGCGTCGGGCTGGGCCCCAGCTTCGCGCCGTCGGCGCAGTAGGTGGTCGCCAGGACCATGCGCGGCGCCGTCGT
>JAOPVM010000408.1 GCA_025966215.1 Klenkia sp. | reverse complement strand
GCCCAGCGCACGCGGACGCCGAGCTCGTGCATCTCGTCGCGGCGGCGCCGGATCACGTCGCGGTTGAAGCCCATCAGGAAGCGGACCTCGTCGGGGCTGCGCTTCCAGTTCTCGGTGGAGAATGCGTAGGCACTGACCGCCTTCACGCCGAGCTCGATGGCGCCCTCGACGCAGTCGAAGAGGCTGGACTCCCCCGCCTCGTGCCCCTTGGTGCGGGGCAGCCCGCGCTCCTTGGCCCACCGGCCGTTGCCGTCCATCACCACCGCGACGTGGTGCGGCACCTTGTCGGCCGGGATCGCCGGTGGCCGGGCCCCCGACGGGTGCGGGGTGGGCCGCCTGACCTCGCGCTTCACCGGGACTCCCTCACGTGCGTTCGACCAGGGACAGCGAGCGCAGGCCGCGCTCGAGGTGCCACTGCAGCAGGGCGGCGACCAGGCTGCTGCCCTCCCGCCGGTTGATCCCCTGGCTGGCCTCGGCGGCCACCCAGTCCCCGGTCAGCAGCGACTCCAGCAGCCCGATGGTGACCGGGCTGGGCATCGTGGACCCGGTGGGCCGGCAGGCCGGGCAGACCATGCCGCCGCCGGGGACGGAGAAGTGCCGGTGCGGCCCTGGCTCGCCGCAGCGGGCGCAGTCGGACAGTGCGGGCTCCCACCCGGCCACCGACATCGCCCGCAGCAGGAACGCGTCGAGCACCAGACCCGGCGGGTGGCTGCGCTCGGACAACGACCGCAGTGCCCCGATGACCAGCAGGAAGAGCCGCAGCGCGGGCTCCTTCTCCTCTGCGGTCAGCCGGTCGGCGGTCTCCAGCACCGCGGTGCCGGCGGTGTCGCAGGGGTAGTCGCCCACGATCGCCGGGCCGTAGGAGCGCAACGACTCCGCCTGGCTGACGATGTCGAGGTTGCGGCCGGTGTACAGCTGCAGGTCGACGTGGCTGAAGGGCTCCAACCGGGCGCCGAACTTGCTCGTGGTCCGGCGCACGCCCTTGGCCACCGCGCGCACCTTGCCGGTGCGCCGGGTGAGCACGGTGATGATCCGGTCGGCCTCACCGAGCTTCTGCACCCGGAGCACGACGCCCTCGTCGCGGTAGAGCGCCTGCGGGGTGTGTGCGCTCACTCAGTAGCCCAGCCGGTTGAGCTTCTTCGGGTCGTCCTGCCACTCCCCGAGGACGGTCACGTGCAGGTCCAGGTGCACCCGGCCGCCGAGCAGCGTCTCCAGGCCCACCCGCGCCTCGCTGCCGATCGCCTTGATGGTCGAGCCGCCCTTGCCCAGCAGCATCGGCTTCTGGCTGGCCCGCTCGACGTGCAGCAGCACGTGCAGCTCGGTGAACACCGCGGAGGCGTCCCGCGGGTCGGGCTTGCGGATGATCTCCTCGACGCTGACGGCCAGGGAGTGCGGCACCTCCTGGCGGACCTTCTCCAGGGCGGCCTCGCGCACGAGCTCGGCGATCTGCCGTTCGACGTCGCCGTCGGTGGTCTGGTCCTCGGGGTAGAGCAGCGGCCCCTCGGGCAGCATCCCGATCAGCAGGTCGGCCAGCAGCTCCACCTGGTCGCCGGCCACCGCGCTCACCGGCACCACCTCGCGGGCCTCGACCAGCCCGCTGGCGGCGATCAGCTGGGCGGTGATGTCCTTCTTGGGCGCCGCGTCGGTCTTGGTCACCACCAGGACGACCGGGGTGGTCACGTTCTTCAGCTGGCGGGCGATGAACGCGTCCCCGGCACCGACCGGCTGGTCGGCCGGGATGCAGAACACGATCACGTCGACGTCGGCCAGGGTGTCCCGCACGACGTCGTTGAGCCGCTGACCCAGCAGGCTCTTGGGCTTGTGCAGCCCCGGGGTGTCGACCAGCACGATCTGCCCGGCCGGACGGTGCACCACCCCGCGGATGGCGTGCCGGGTGGTCTGCGGCCGGTTGCTGACGATCCCGACCTTCTCCCCCACCAGGGCGTTGGTGAGCGTGGTCTTGCCCGCGTTCGGGCGGCCGACCAGGGCGACGAAGCCACTGCGGTGCGGAGGTGCGGGGGTGCTCACCGGGTCAGTCTCCCACCGGCCACCGACAGTCCCCGGTCACCGGCCCTGGGACGATGGGGTCATGGCCCGCCGACAGCGACGAGAGAACGACGAGCCGCCGGCGGTCCGCGCCGCCCGGGACCGGGAACGGCACCTCGGCCAGGTGACCAGCTACGGCTTCCTCGCCCGGCGCGGGCCCAAGCGCTCGGTCACCGTGGTCCCGCGGCCGTTGCGGTACTGGCAGTACAACCCGGTGAGCCCCGGCGTCGCGCTGGCCACCGTCGCCGCCGTCGTCGTCTGGCTCGTCGCGCTGGGTCTGATCAGCGGGTGGTCCGAGGCCCGGGGCGAGGCCCCGCTGGCGGTCGGGCTCGGTGCCCTGGTGCTCGTGCTGGCCACCAGCAGGTTCACCGTCTCCGACCACGCGCTGTCCACCGACATCGCCGGGCTCCGGCAGACGTCGTCCTTCGGCGTCGTCCCGCTGGTGCTGCTGGAGGACGTGGTGGTCGCCCCGGCCCCGGCGGACTGGCCGCGGGCCCAGCGCCGCGGGGGCTGGTGGCCCGGCCGCACCCGGGTCGTCGTCCGGCACCTGGACTCCGACGGGGTGGCCGACAAGGCGTTCAGCGTCTGGGTCCGCGACCCCGAGGCCCTCGCCGAGGCCGTCGACCGCCCCCTCGGCTGACGACAGGGGCGCCCCTCGTCAGGGAGTGGTGGTGACGAGGGTGCCGTCGGGGGCGGCGAGGTGGACCGGGGCGGCGGCGGTCAGGTCGTGCACGGCGGCCAGGCCGGCCGGCTCGACCTCCCCGGCCGCGCTGACCACGGCCGCGGCCTCCAGGCCCTCGAC
>JAOPVM010000394.1 GCA_025966215.1 Klenkia sp. | reverse complement strand
GTGTCCCCGCCGTGCAGGGTGACCACCAGCTCGGGCCGGTGCCGGCGGATCGCCGCGGCCAGGTCGCGGCGCAGCCCGGGGCCCTCGACCAGGGTGCCGTCCCGGTGGTCCAGGAACTCCACCTCGGTCACGCCCACGACGGCGGCCGACCGACGCTCCTCCTCCTCGCGCAGCGGCGCGGCCTCGGCCGGGGGCATACCGGCGATCCCCGCCTCCCCGCGGGTGGCCAGCAGGTTGTGGACCTGCTTGCCGGCCGCGGTCCACACGGCGACGGCGGCGGCGACCCCGTACTCGATGTCGTCGGGGTGCGCGGCGATCACGAGCGCGCGGGACCAGTCGGTGGGCAACGGGGCAGGCACGCCCGGAGTCTGGTCCTCAGCTGCGCGCGGCGTCGAGGAGGACAGCGGCCAGCTCCTCGGGGGCGCTGACCATCGGGTCGTGCCCGGTCGCCAGCGCCACGACCGACCACCCCGGCTGTCGGGCCACCCGGACCCGTGACGGGTCGATGCTGGCCAGCGGCGGGCTGGTGCAGCTGACGTAGGTGCGCGGCCGGGCCGCCCACCGCGCCGCGTCGAAGTGGACGGGGTCGTCGTAGACCCCACCGGGGTGCGTGGTCTGTCGCCGGTCCACCCAGGCGGCGTCGTCCCCGCTCAGCCCGAAGACCGCAGCCGCCGGGGCCGGCAGCACCCCGTCGGCAGCGATCTGCGCCCGCCGTTCCGCCTTCGTGTCGGGCGGGCTGAGCGACGACCAGCACTCCCCCGGCTCGGGCAGCACGGCATCGACGTAGACCAGCGGGCCGACGGCGTCGCCGAGCACGTCGGCCGCGCCGGTCACCGGCACCCCGGCGTAGCTGTGCGCCACGAGGACGGCACCCCGGCACTCCTCGGCCCGGACGACGGCGACCACGTCGTCCACGTGGGTCTGCAGCGTCACCCCGGTGACCCCGGGCCGCTCCCCCACCCCGCTCAACGACACGGTGACCGCCCGCGCACCGCCGGCCCAGAGCAGCGGCAGCACCCGCCGCCAGCTCCACGCCCCGTGCCACGCACCGTGGACCAGCACGACGTCCCTCATCGGGCCATCATGGCCCGGCTCAGCTGCGGACGGCCTCGGCGCGCTCGGGGGAGGACGTCCCGGTCTGCGGGCTCGGCCCACGCACCAGCAGGGCCACCAGCACGGCGCCGACCAGCCCGGCGGCACCGGCGACCAGCAGCACGTCGCGCAGGCCGTCGGCGTAGGCGGCCGACAACAGCTCACCCAACCCCGCGCGGGCGTCGGCGGGGGCCGACCCGATGACCTGCTGGGCCTGCCCGCCGGACAGCGCGGACGCCGTCCCGGTGGGGTCGTCGGCCCCGGCCTGGGTCAACGCACGGGTGGTGCCGGCGGCGAACACCGACCCGAGGACGGCGACCCCGACGGCGAACCCGAGCTGGCGGGCGGTGTTCACCGCACCGGAGGCCATCCCGCTGCGCTCTCGGGGCACCGAGGCGAGTGCGGCCGAGGTGACGACGGGGTTGCAGATGCCGACGCCCAGGCCCAGCACCGCGAGCCCGGGAACGAGGATGCCCCAGCTCGCTCCCCCGTCGACCCGGGCCATCAGCAGCGCGCCCACGCCGATGATCGCCAGCCCGAGGGACAGCACCAGCCGCGGGGACCGGTCGGTGAGCTTCTTCCCGGCGACCGCGGCGGCGACGAAGCTGACCGCCGACAGCGGGATGAAGACCGCGCCGGCCTGCAGCGGGCTCAGGCCGAGGATCGACTGCAGCCACAGCGACAGGTAGATCGAGTTGGCGAACGCGGCCAGGTTGAGCAGCAGCGAGCCGATCATGATCCCGGTGAACCGGGTGGTGCGGAACAGCCCCAGGTCGAGCATCGGGGCCTCGCGGCGCAGCTCGAGGGCCACCCAGCCGGCGAGCACGACGAACCCGGCGACGATCGGCCCCCAGGAGCCCAGGTCGGCCCAGCCGTTCGCGGCGGCCTGGACCAGCCCGTAGACGATCGCGCCGGCGCCGAGGGTGAAGGTGGCGATGCCCGGGACGTCGGGGTGCGGGGCGCCGGACTGCGTGGACTCCTCGACCACCTTCAGGGTCAGCAGGACGGCGAACAGGGTCACCGGCAGGTTCACCAGGAAGATCCAGCGCCAGGACAGCTCGGTCAGCAGCCCGCCCAGGATCGGGCCGGCCGCGGCGGCGGCACCGACGACGGCACCCCAGATGCCGAACGCCGTCCCCCGGTCACGGCCGCGGTAGATCGCGTTCAGCAACGCGATCGTCGTGCTGAACATGGCCGCGGCACCGACGCCCTGCACCGCCCGGGCGGCGATCAGCAGCTCGGCGTTCGGGGCCAGCCCGCAGGCCAGGGAGCTCGCCGCGAAGAGCAGGAGCCCCCCGAGATAGAGCTTCTTCCGCCCGTACAGGTCGGCCAGCGAACCGGCGCCGAGCACCAGCGCGGCGAGGGCCAGGGCGTAGACGTCGACCACCCACTGCAGCTGGTCGAACGAGGTGCCCAGCGACGTCGCGATGTCCGGCAGCGCGACGTTCACGATCGTGACGTCGATGAGGAGCATGAACGTGCCGGCACAGACCGCGACGAGCGGCCACCACGTGCGCATGGCGCCGGTCATGCCCGGTCGTTGCCGAGCCCAACCTCTCGGCCTGCGGAAGCGGCGCTGGTCACACCCCGCGGGCCACCCGCACCGCGACGGCGATCATCGGTGCCTGGAACGGGATCCGGGCCGCAGCCACCACCCGGGCCCGGCCCGAGGTGACCCGGAGCGTGTGCAGGTGCGCCGGGAGGAAGGCAGCGAGCAGGCCCGCAGCGGCCCAGCCACCCACCGACCGGGTGCCGGGGACGGCGAGCAGTGCCGCGGTGGCCAGCTCGGCCACCCCGCTGCCGGTCACCCACGGCCGCCCCGGACCCAGCTCCGGCGGCACCATCCAGGTGAACGTCCGCGGCCGCACCAGGTGCAGCACCCCTGAACCACCGAGAGCCACGGCCAGTCCTGCTGCGCGCACGTCGATCCCCATGCGGGAACCGTAGGCTCGCCGGTCGTGTCCGTCGTCGACCTGCTCATCGCTGCGGGAGTCGCCCTGCTGGCCGGTGGGATCAACTCCATCGCCGGCGGTGGCTCCCTGATCCTGTTCCCCACCCTGGTGGCCCTGGGGCTGCCGACGGTGGCGGCGAACGTGACCAACTCCGTCGCCCAGTGGCCGGGGTACCTGGGCGCGGTCATCGGCTTCCGCGACCACTACGCCGGCCAGCGCAGGCGACTGGTCGCGATGTCGGTGGTAGCCACCCTGGGCGGGACGGCGGGCAGCATCCTCCTGCTGACCACCCCCTCGGGTGCCTTCGACACGATCGTGCCGGTGCTGGTGCTGCTGGCCAGCCTGCTCATCGGCCTGCAACCGCTGGTCACGAGGCGGCTCCAGGCGCGGGAGACCGACAGCGAGCGGCGCGACCCGCTGTGGCTCTACGTCGTGGTGTTCCTGGCGTGCGTCTACGGCGGCTACTTCGGTGGCGCGCTGGGCGTCATCCTCACCGCGGTGCTGGCCATCGGGCTGGGTCGGCTCAAGCTGGCCAACGCGATCAAGAGCCTGCTCGCGCTGGTCACGGCCAGCACCACCGTCGTGGTGTTCGGGTTCTTCGGCCCGGTCGACTGGTTGCTGGTGGCGGTCTGCGCCCCCGCCGCGCTCATCGGCGGCTTCCTCGGCGCCCGGGTCGCCTCGAGGATCCCGACCACCCCGCTGCGGGTGTTCATCGTGGTCTTCGGCGTCGCCGTCGCGGTCTACCTCTTCCTGCTCTGATGGACGTCGACGCCCTCGCCCTCGTGGTCGCCGGCGTCCTCCTGGTGGCCGCCCTCGTCGCGGCGGTCGTCGACTCACCCCGACTCCCCGGCGCAGCGGTCGCCGTCCCCGGCGCGCTGCTGCTGGCGCTGCTCGGCGTGGTGGGCTGGCCCGACGCCGAGGCCACCGTGCGGGAGATCGCCCCGACCGTCGGCTTCCTGGTCGTGATCCTGCTGCTGTCCGACCTCGCCGACCGGGAGGGGCTGTTCTCCTGGTCCGCCGCGGCCACCGCCCGCCGGGCCGGCCGCTCGCCGCAGGGGCTGCTGCTCCGGGTGGTCGCGCTGTCCGCCGTCGTCACCGCAGTGCTCAGCCTGGACGCCACCGTCGTGCTGCTCACCCCGGTCGTGCTGGCCACCGCCGCCCGGATGCGGGTGCCGGCCCGCCCGCACGCCTACGCCGCAGGGCACCTGGCCAACTCGGCGTCGCTGCTGATGCCGGTCTCGAACCTGACCAACCTGCTCGCCTTCGCCGCCACCGGGTTGACCTTCCTGCACTTCACCGCGCTGATGGCCGGGCCGTGGGTGGTCGCCGTGCTGGTCGAGTACGTGGTGCTGCGCCGGCTGTTCCGCGCCGACCTGCGGGTCCCGGTGGGTGAGCCCGTGCACGACGTGCCGCCGACGCCCCGACTCGCGCTGGTCGTCGTCGTCCTCACCGTGGCCGGGTTCGGGGTCTCCTCGCTGGTCGACCTCTCCCCCGTCTGGCCGGCCCTGCTCGGGGTGCTCGTGCTGGCCGGCCGGCAGCTGGCCGCCCGGCGCACCCGGCCCGCCGACCTGCTCGCCGCGGCCAACCTGCCGTTCGCGCTGTTCGTGTTCGGGCTGGCGGTGATCGTGCTGGCCCTGCAGCGCAACGGGCTCGAGCGGCTGCTCACCGCCGTGCTGCCCGACGGCGACGGACTGCTCGCGCTGCTGGCCGTCGCCGCGGTGTCCGCCGTCGTCGCCAACCTGCTCAACAACCTGCCGGCCACCCTCGCCCTGCTGCCGGCGGCGGCGGTGGGTGGCCCGCCGACGCTGCTCGCCGTCCTCATCGGGGTCAACGTGGGCCCCAACCTGACCTACGTGGGGTCGCTGGCCAACCTGCTCTGGCGGCGGGTGTTCGCCGCCACCGGTGAGGAGTCCCCCAGCCCGGCGAGGTTCAGCCTGGTCGGGCTGGCGACGGTGCCGCTCACCCTGGTCCTGGCCACCGTCGCCCTCTGGGCCGCCCTGCAGGTGTAGCCCGCGACGCAGGTCCCTTCGTCATTCGCCGCCGCGGCCCGGGTCGCCGATCGCGATCATCGCCTCGACCGCGCGGCGGGCACGGGTCGCGACGTCGGTGGGCACCTCGATGGCACCGGACCCGGTCTGCAGGGTCCGCAGCAGCTTGGCCGGGGTGATCATCTTCATGTAGCGGCAGGCGGCGCGGGAGTTCATCGGCAGGAACTCGGTGACGCTGTTGAGGTTGCGCAGCTGGTGCAGGATGCCGATCTCGGTGGCCACCAGCACCTGCTTCGCCGTCGTCGCCTGGGCGGCCTCGGCCATGCCGCCGGTGGACAGCACCCGGGTGCGGTCGGCGGGCAGGTCGCCGTTGCTGACCAGGTCCAGCACCGAGGTGGTGCAGCCGCACTCGGGGTGCACCAGGATCTCCGCGTCGGGGTGGGCGGCGATCTGCGAGCGGACGTCGGACGGCGAGATGCCGGCGTGCACGTGACACTCCCCCGCCCAGATGTGGATGTTCTGCCGGCCGGTGACCCGCTTGACGTGCGCGCCGAGGAACTGGTCGGGGCAGAAGAGGATCTCGCGGTCCTCGGGGATCGAGCGGATGACGTCGGCGGCGTTGGAGCTGGTGCAGCAGACGTCGGTCTCGGCCTTGACCGCGGCGGTGGTGTTCACGTAGCTGACGACGACGGCGCCGGGGTGCTCGGCCTTCCACTCGCGCAGCTGCTCGGCGGTGATCGAGTCCGCCAGCGAGCAGCCGGCGTCGAGGTCGGGCAGCAGCACGGTCTTGTCCGGGGACAGGATCTTGGCGGTCTCGGCCATGAAGTGCACGCCGCAGAACACGATCTCGCGGGCGTCGGTCTCGGCGGCGACCCGGGACAGGTAGAGGGAGTCGCCGGTGTGGTGGGCGACGTCCTGGATCTCGGGCACCTGGTAGTTGTGCGCCAGGACGACGGCGCCACGCTCGTCGGCCAGCCGGCGGATCTCGGCAGCCCACTCCTCGTACTGCGCCGGGGACAGCGTCCGCTCGTCACCGATGGGGGCGGCTGGGGCGATCGTCAAGGGAGCTCCCGGGGGTCGACGGCGCTGACGGTGACCATGATCCCCCGTCGCGACCGACCGCCGGCGCCCAGCCTGCCCTTACGATCTGCGCGTTCCCCGATGCTCACGATCTTGAGGACCCTCATGCGCCGTCGTCCGCTCGCCCTCGCCGTGCTCGCCGTCGCCACCCTGGCGGTCAGCGCCTGCGCCCCCCAGGAGTCCTCCACCGACGCCGACGCGGCCGGCAGCAACGGCGGGTCCTGCGCCCCGGCCGACCTGGACACCGTCGCCGAGGACACCCTCACGATCGCCACCGACCAGCCGGCCTACGAGCCGTGGATGGTCGACGACGACCCGACCAACGGCGAGGGCTACGAGTCCGCGGTGGCCTACGCGGTGGCCGAACAGCTGGGCTACGGCGAGGACCAGGTCGAGTGGACCCGGGTGCAGTTCAACACCGCGATCTCCCCCGGTGACAAGGCCTTCGACTTCGACATCAACCAGTTCACCATCACCGACGAGCGCCGTCAGGCCGTGGACTTCTCCTCGCCGTACTACACCGCCACCCAGGCCGTGATCACCACCGGCGGCAGCGCGGCGGCCGAGGCGACGTCGCTGGAGGACCTGCGGGGCCTCCGGCTGGGCGCCCAGGTGGCCACGACCAGCCTGACCGTGCTGACCGACGTCATCGACCCGACCGACGACCCGGTCGTGTTCAACACCAACGACGACGCCAAGCTCGCCCTGCAGAACGGCCAGGTCGACGCGATCGTCGTCGACCTGCCGACCGCCTTCTTCATCACCAGCGCCGAGCTCGACGACGGCGTGATCGTCGGCCAGGTCGCCGACCCCGGTGAGAGCGGCGACCAGTACGGCCTGCTGCTGTCCAAGGACTCCCCGCTGACCGACTGCGTCAGCCAGGCCGTGGACGCCCTGGAGGCCGACGGCACGCTGGCCGACCTGCAGGACCAGTGGCTGTCCCAGGCCGCCGACGCCCCGGTCCTGAACTGACCGCCACCGTCACCGGCGGGGCGCCGGGCATGCCGGCGCCCTCGGAGCTGGAGCTGGGACGGCGGGCCTTCCGGGCCCGCCGCTCCCAGCGGTCCACCCTGGTGGCGCTGGGCTCGACGCTGGTCTTCTTCGCCGTCGCCCACCTCGTCGTCACCCGGTCCCCGGGCTGGCCGCGGGTGCAGGCCACCTTCTTCTCCCTCGACGTCGCCCGGGAGTCCTTCCCGGAGATCCTGCGCGGGCTGTGGCTCAACGTGCAGGTGCTCGTCGTCGGCGGGCTCTGCGTGCTCGTCCTGGGGCTGGGCATCGCGGTCCTCCGCACCCTGCGCGGACCGGCCTTCGCACCGCTGCGGATCCTGGCCACCGGCTACGTCGACCTGTTCCGCGGGATGCCGCTGATCATCACGCTGTACCTGGTGGGCTTCGGGTTCCCGGCGCTGCAGCTGCAGGGCCTGCCCACCTCGCCCTTCGTGCTGGGGACGACGGCGATCGTGCTCACCTACTCCGCCTACGTCGCCGAGGTGTTCCGCGCCGGGATCGAGTCGGTGCACCCCAGCCAGCGCGCCGCCGCCCGCTCGCTGGGCCTGTCGCACCGGCAGTCGATGCGGATCGTGGTGCTGCCCCAGGCCGTGCGCAACGTGACCCCGGCGCTGCTCAACGACTTCGTCGCCCTGCAGAAGGACGTCGGGCTCATCTCGGTGCTCGGCGCGATCGACGCGGTCCGCCAGGCGCAGATCATCGTCGGGCAGAGCTTCAACTTCACGCCCTACGTGGTGGCCGGGCTGCTGTTCGTGCTGCTCGCCGTCCCGTCGGCCCGGATCGCCGACGCCGTCGCCGTCCGGGCCCGTCGTCGCCAGCAGAGCGGGAGCGTCCTGTGACCGAGCCGGTGCTCGACGTGCGGGGCGTGGTCAAGGCCTTCGGGGACGACGTGGTGCTCCGCGGGGTGGACCTGGCGGTGGGCGAACACCAGGTGGTGGCGCTGATCGGCAGCTCCGGATCGGGCAAGTCGACCCTGCTCCGGTGCACCTCGCTGCTGGAGACCGTGGACGACGGTCAGGTGCTGCTCGACGGCGAGGACGTGACCGACCCGCGGGTCGACGCCGACGCCGTCCGCCGACGCCTGGGCGTCGTCTTCCAGGCCTTCAACCTCTTCCCGCACATGACCGTGCTGGACAACGTGACGCTGGCCCCGGTCCGGGTGCACGGCCGCTCGAAGGCCGACGCCCGCGAGGAGGCGCTGGGCCTGCTGGAGCGGATCGGGCTGGTCGACAAGGCCGGGGAGTACCCCGACCGGCTCTCCGGCGGTCAGCAGCAGCGGGTGGCGATCGCCCGGGCGCTGGCCGTGCGCCCCCGGGTGCTGCTGCTGGACGAGATCACCTCGGCGCTGGACCCCGAGCTGGTCGGCGAGGTGCTGCGGGTGGTCCGCGAGGTCGCCGCGCAGGGCATGACGATCGTGATGGCCACCCACGAGATGGGCTTCGCCAAGCAGGTCGCCGACACCGTGTGCTTCCTGTCCGACGGCGTGGTGCTGGAGTCCGGCCCGCCTGAGCAGGTCCTCGGCGAGCCGGTGGAGGCCCGCACCCGCCAGTTCCTCTCCCGCGTCATCGACGCCGGCCGCCTCTGATGAGCAGGGCGCTTCTCGTCAGGCCAGGTGGGACGTGTCGTTGACCAGGCGGACGGAGCTGCCGCCGTCCGAGGTCCAGGTGACGGTGGACAGCGACGCGGCCTCCAGGAACACCTTGTGGACCACCTCGTCACCGACGCCCAGCCCGGCGGCGAGCATCAGCTTGATCGGCGTCACGTGGCTGACGATCAGCACCGTCGTGCCGGCGTGCCGCTCGAGGATCCGGGCACGCGCGGCCGCGACCCGGGTGGAGACGTCGACGATGGACTCCCCGCCGGGCGGGCGGACGTCCAGTGCGGTGCGCCAGCGGCGGAAGGCCAGCGGGTTGGCGGCCAGCGCCTCGGAGCCGGTCATCCCCTCCCAGCCGCCGAAGTCCAGCTCGCGCAGGTCCCGGTCGACCTCGATGCCCATGTCCAGGACCTCGGCGACGGCACCGGCGGTCTGCCGGCAGCGCTTGAGCGGGGAGGACACGATCGCCTCGATGCCCCGACCCACCATCGCCTGCGCCGCGGCGGCCGCGTCGGCCCGGCCGAGGTCGGACAGGTCCAGGTCGCTGCTGCCGCTGAACCGGCGCTCGGGGGTGTGCGCCGTCCGGCCGTGCCGCAGCAGGAGCGTGGTGGTGGTGACCACCGGCGGGGGCGGGCCGGTCGGGGCGGCGGGCTCCTCGACGGCGACCGCGTCGGTCCCGAGGTCGCGGTGCACCGGCTTGCCGTCCATCGCGGAGTTGGCCAGCGCGTCGGCGGCGGAGTTCTGCGCCCGCGGGATCCAGGTGTAACGCACCTGGGCGAGCTGGCGGGCCAGCTCCCGGGCCTGGACGGCGAGCTTCTTCATGTCCGGGTGCTTGATCTGCCAGCGGCCCGACATCTGCTCGACCACGAGCTTGGAGTCCATCCGGACCTCGACGGTCGCGGTGGGGTCGATGGACAGCGCCGCCTCGAGTCCGGCGACCAGACCGCCGTACTCGGCGACGTTGTTGGTCGCCCGGCCCACCGACGCGGCCCGCTCGGCGAGCAGCCGGCCGGTGTCGGCGTCCTTCACCAGGGCGCCGTACCCGGCCGGGCCGGGGTTGCCCCGGGAACCGCCGTCTGCCTCGATGACGAGCCGGCGGCTCACAGACCGGACTCGGCGGTGCGCACCAGGATGCGGTTGCAGTTCTCGCAACGCAGCACGGTGTGCGGGTCGGCGTTGCGGGCTGCGGCCAACTCGGTGCCGTAGAGCTCGATCCGGCAGCCCTCGCAGCGGCGGGCGTGCAGCGCGGCGGCCCCGGTGCCCCCGGTCTGCTTCCGGACCCGCTCGTACAGCGCCAGCAGCGCGTCGCTCACGGTGCCGGCGATCTCCTCGCGCCGGGCGCCGTGCTCCTGCTCGCCCTCGGTGATCTCGGCGAGAGCGGCGTCGCGGCGGCCCTCGGCCTCGGTCTGCTCGGCCTGGGCGCCGTCCAGCCCGGTCTGCGCCGTGGCCAGCGTGGCGTCGGCGGCCTCCCGGCGTTCCATGAGCTCGAGGACCTGGTCCTCCAGGTCGCCCTGCCGTCGGGCGAGGGACTCCATCTCCTGCTGCAGGCTGGTCATCTCCTTGGGCGAGGCCGCCCCGGAGTCCAGCTTCTGCTGGTCGCGGGCCGACCGGGCCCGCACGGTGTCGACGTCGGCCTCCAGCCGCTTCTGCTCGCGGTCGAGGTCGCGGACCTCGGTCTGCGCGCGCACCACGTCGGCGGAGAAGGCGCGCTGCGCGTCCTCCGCGGCCGTGACGGCAGCGTGCTCGGGAAGGGTGCGCCGGCGGTGGGCGAGTTGCGCGAGCGCGACGTCCTCCGCGGCGAGTGCCAGCAGCTTCTGCTGGTCGAAGTGGTCGGCCTGCACCCGTCCAACCTACCCGCGGCGGAGTGCCCGCCGTACCGCCTCCGACGGCGGGGTCAGTCGGCGGTGTCGCCGGCGGCGTAGACGCCGGGAGTGGGCACCTCGGCGACCTGCTGGGAGACGTGCAGGGTCCACGGGTCGGTGCGGCGCCGGGAGACGGTGACGTCCACCCGGGCGCCGAGGTCCCGGTACAGCACGTCGGCTGCGACGGGCAGCCACGGCCACTCGGTGGCGAAGTGCGCGACCTCGACGAGTGCCGGACCGGGGACCTCGCCGGCCTCCACGACCGGGTGGTGCTTGAGGTCGCTGGTGAGGAAGACGTCGGCGCCGGCGGCGCGGGCGGTGTCGATGAGCGACCCGCCGCTGCCCCCGCAGAGCGCCACCGTGCGGATCACCCGGTCGGGGTCACCGGCGACCCGCACGCCGGCGGCGGTGGCGGGCAGCACGGCGGCGGCCCGCTCGGCGAACTCGCGCAGCGTGATCGGGTGGGTCAGCTCGCCGACCCGGCCCAGGCCGGCCCGGGTCGGGGTGGAGGAGTTCTCGAAGACGGCGTAGCCGGGGTCCTCGTAGGGATGCCACTCGTGCAGGGCCCGCAGCACCTCGGCGCGGGCGGCGCGGGGCACGACCATCTCCAGTCGGGTCTCCGGGACCCGCTCGAGGGTGCCGTGCGAGCCGATCGCCGGGTTGGTCTCGTCGCCGGGGATGAAGGTGCCGGTGCCGGTGGTCTGCCAGGCGCACCGGGTGTAGTCGCCGATCACGCCGGCGCCGGCCGCGGACAGCGCGTCGACGAGCCGGTCGCCCTCGTCGACGGGGGCGAAGACGACCAGGGTGTCGGTCAGCGGCGCGGCGACGGACTCCAGCGGGACGGCGTTGGTCACCCCGAGCGCGGAGGCCAGCGCGTCGTTCACGCCGTGGTCGGCGGCCCGGTCGGCGTTGGTGTGGGCCACGAACAGGCCGATGCCGGCCCGGATGAGCCGGTGCACGATGCGGCCCTTGGGGTCGTCGGCGGGCACGCCGTGCACGGGGGTCAGCAGCAGCGGGTGGTGGGTGACGACGAGGTCGACCCCGGCCTCGATGGCCTCGTCCACGACCGCGTCGGTCGGGTCGACGGCGAAGAGCACCGAGTGGACGGCCTCGGCGGGGTCACCACAGACCAGGCCGACGGCGTCCCAGTCCTCGGCCAGGTCCGGGTCGTAGCGGGCGTCCAGCGCAGCGACGACCTCGCGGAGCGGCGCACCCGGGAGCGGGAGCTCACGGACCGTCGCCAGCGGGTCGGAGTGCGCGCCTTGGTGCGCCGGGAGTGCCACAGGACCGGACTGTAGGTGAGCAAGCTGGGCTCGGCTCGTCATGACGTGTCGGCCGGCCCTCCCCGGGGCGGGGTGGCTCTCGGCGGGTTCACGGCGGGCGGTGGTCATCTCCCCGTGTTCGTGCGCCGGACGCCTCCTGGACGGGTGCGGGTCGCGCACTCCGGTTGTGGGTGACCTCACCGCCCGCCATCGGCGCCCAGGACACGTGTCATGACCACCCGTGAGCCGTGCCGGTCGAGCCCCAGCGCCCGTTCGTGCTCGCGCAACGCAGCCAGCGCGGCAGTGGGCTCCTCGAGCACGTGCCAGCCGTGCCGGGCGTAGAACGGCCGGTTCCACGGCACGTCCCGGTAGGTGCACAGGGTGACCCGCCGCGCCCCGTGCTGCTCCGCGGCCTGCACCACGGCCCTCAGGAGCGCCCCGCCGAGGCCCTGCCGGCCGTGGGCCGGGTGCACCGAGAGCTGCTCCAGGTGCACGTCGCCGTCCAGCAGCTCCAGGACGGCGAACCCGGCGACCTGGTCGTCCCGGCCGGGCACCGGCACGACGAGCACCTGCCAGGACGCGGCCCGGTGGGCGGCGGACGCCGGAGCCGGGAGGTCCTCGACGCCCAGCGGCAGGAACAGCGCGTCGGCGGCCGACTCGACCGCCGGTAGCTGCTGCAGGTCGGCTGCGGTGGCCCGGCGGACGATCACCGGGTCAGTCCATCAGCGGGTCGTCGTCCTCGCTGGCGGAGAAGGCGGCCCAGAGCACTGCGTACGGGCCCTCCACCCCCACCAGCTCGGCGTGCGGACCGACCTGGACGACCCGGCCGTGGTCGAGCACCACGACCCGGTCGGCGCGCGCCGCGGTGGTCAGCCGGTGCGCGACGACGACGGTGGTGCGCCGCTGGGCCAGGGCGTCGGCGGCCCGGTTGACCGCGGCCTCGGTGGCCAGGTCGAGGGAGGCGGTGGCCTCGTCGAAGAGCAGCACGTCGGGGTCGACCAGCTCGGCGCGGGCCAGGGCGAGCAGCTGCCGTTGACCGGCCGACAGCGACCGGCCCCGCTCGCCCACCCGGGTGCGGTAGCCCTGCGGCAGGGCGGCGACCATCGCGTGCGCGCCGACCGCGCGGGCGGCGGCCTCGACCTCGGCGTCGGTGGCGTCGGGCCGGCCGTAGGCGACGGCGTCCCGGACCGTCCCCTGGAAGAGGTACGCCTCCTGCGGCACGACCCCCAGCCGGGCCCGGTACCCGAGCAGGTCGAGCTCGCGGAGGTCCGCGCCGTCGACCCGGACGCTGCCGGAGGTGGGGTCGTAGAACCGGGCGATGAGCTTGACCACGGTGGACTTGCCGGCCCCGGTCTCCCCCACCAGCGCGACGGTCTCCCCCGGCGCGATGGTCAGCGAGACGTCGCGCAGCGCCGGGGTGTCGGCCCCGGCGTAGGCGAACGTGACGTCGTCGAGCCGGACCTCCCCGCGCAGCCGGCCCACCGGACGCGGGTCGGCAGCGGCCGGGGTCGAGGTGGGGGTGCGCAGCAGGTCGCGCAGCCGGCGCAGCCCGACCGCGGCCTGCTGGTAGCTGTCGAAGACCTGGGACAGCGACTGGACCGGGGAGAAGAACGTGCCCACGTAGAGCAGGAAGGCCACCAGCACCCCGGCGGTGATGGTCCCCGACGACAGCCGGGCGGCACCCACGACGAGCACCGCGGCGACCGCGATCTCGGACAGGAACTCCACGAACGGGAAGTAGGTGGCGATGTAGCGCTGGGCCCGCAGCCGCACGTCGCGGTAGGCCTTCGCGCGCTCCCGGAAGACGGCCAGCGACAGGTCGGTGCGCACCGACGCCTGGGTGACCCGGACGCCGGCGACGTCCTCCTGCAGCCGCGCGTTGACGGCGCTGACCCGCTCCCGGGCCTCGGTGTAGGCCGGCACCGACCGCGCGCGGAACCAGACCGTGGTCACCAGCAGCACCGGGAGGGTGGCCACCAGCACCAGGGCGAGCTCGCCGTCCAGGAGCACCAGGGCGACCAGCACCCCGACCAGGGTCAGCACGCTGACCACCGCGGTGGTCAGCCCGGTCTGCAGGAACGCCGACAGGGCGTCGACGTCGGTGGTCATCCGGGTCATGATCCGGCCGCCGAGCTCGCGCTCGTAGTAGTCCAACCCGAGCCGCTGGAGCTGGGCGAACGTCTTGACCCGCAGCGTGTACAGCAGCCGCTCCCCGGTGCGGCCGGTCAGCCAGGTGGAGCCGATGGTGACCGCCCAGTCGGCCAGCACGACCGCCAGCGCGATGCCGGTGATCACCAGCAGCGCGCTCAGCGAGCCCCCGGAGACGCCGTCGTCGATGCCGCTGCGGACCAGGGCCGGCACCGCGATCTGGGCGACCGCGTCGGCCCCGGTGAGCACCAGCGCCACCGCGAGCACCCAGCGGAAGGGCTTGAGCAGGCCTCCCAGGGTGAAGCCGGGGTCCGCGGCGCGGGCGCGGGCGGCCGGCACCTCGGGGTCGTCGTCGGTCGGGGGCAACGCGGCGACCAGGGCCCGCAGGCCCGCCGTGGGGGCCGCAGCGGCCTGCGCCGAGCCCCGCCCGCCGATCGAGTCGGCCGGGCCC
>JAOPVM010000379.1 GCA_025966215.1 Klenkia sp. | reverse complement strand
GCGACTGGCCCGGCGCCAACATCATCATGGACGTGCTGGGCATCCAGTCGCAGTCCTTCGGCTCGCAGATCAAGCAGTTCCAGGAGCGCTTCATCGCCGGCTGGGGCGGCCCGAACCTGGTGGGCACCCCCGAGCAGGTCGCCGAGCAGTTCCACGAGCTGAGCGAGTCCGGCATGGGCGGGGCCATCTTCGGCTTCCACGACTACGCCAAGGAGCTCAAGGAGTTCGGCGCCGAGGTGCTGCCGATCATGCAGAAGAACGGCCTGCGGCACGCCTGACCACCCTCACCAGTGTCTGTCCTCCCTCACCAGCGTTGGTGAGGGGGGACAGACGTGGATCAGGGAACCTGATCGAAGCTGCGCCTCACAGCAGGTCCAGGGCGGCGCCGACGACGGAGTCGGTGTCGATGCCGTGGTGCCGGTAGACGCTCTGCAGGTCGCCGGACTGGCCGAAGCGGGTGACGCCCAGGTGGGCGGCGGGGACCCGGTGCACGCCGGCGAGGAACGCCAGGGTGTGCGGGTGGCCGTCGAGCACGGTGACCATCGGGGTGGCGCGGTCGGCGGGGAACACCGAGCCCAGCACGGCGTCGTCCACCGCCGGGGTGGCCACGTCGTCCAGCCCGCGGCGGGCCTGCCGCGCGCGGAACAGCAGACCCGGGCTGGTCACCACGACCACGTCGGCCGGGTGCCCCAGCGCGGTGAGCCGGTCGGCGGCAGCCAGGCCCTCGGTCACCATCGCGCCCATGGTCACCACGGTGACGGCGGGCTGGGCGACCCGGCGCAGCGCGTACGCCCCGCCGACCACCTGACGACGACGACGCTCACGCGCGGCCGGGTCCTCCGGGATCGCGGCCAGTGACTGGTCGACCGGCCGGGTGGACAGCCGCAGGTACGCACTCGACCCGTCGGCCCTCCCGAGCCGGCCCAACGAGGCCAGCAGGCACCACTCGGTGTCGAGGGCGAAGCCCGGTTCGTAGGTGACCACGCCGGGCTGCTCCAGCCCGATCGAGGGGCTGGTGATCGACTGGTGCGCCCCGCCCTCGGGGGCCAGCGTCACCCCCGACGGCGTCCCCACCAGGATGGACTGCCCGCCGGCGTAGACACCGAAGCTCCACGGCTCCAGCGCCCGGGAGACGAACGGGTCGTACATGACGCCGATCGGCAGGAGTGGCTGCGCCCAGCGGTTCCACGTGGAACCCAGCTCGCCCATCAGCGACACCAGGTTGACCTCGGCGATGCCCAGCTCGACGTGCTGACCGCTGGGCCGCTCCCGCCAGTGCAGGATCGTCTCGGGGTCGTCGGAGAACCAGTCGCGGCGGTCCTCGGCCGCCCAGACGCCGACCTTGTTCACCCAGCCGCCGAGGTTGGTCGAGCTGGACACGTCCGGGCTGACCGTGACCACCCGGGCGCCGGCAGCGGGCGCGGCCCGGTTCAGGTCGAGCAGGGTGCGGCCCAGCGCGGCCTGGGTGGTGGCCGTGCCGGACGGCGTGCGCCCCAGGTCGGCCGGCACCGCCGGGGCCGGGGCGCCCTCGTGCTCGGGCTTGCGCAGCCGTCGGGCGGCGTCGGCCAGCAACCGACCGGGCTCGCTGCCCGGGTCGAAGGCCGCCCACGGCTGTGCCGGGTCCACCCCGACCCGGTCGGCCAGCTCGTGCAGCTGGGCCTCGCTCAGCAGCGCCGAGTGGTTCTGCGGGTGCCCCTCGGTGGCCAGCCCGTAGCCCTTGAGCGTGTAGGCCAGCACCACCGTCGGGCGGGTGTCGTCGATCTGGGCGAACGCCGTCCGCAGGGCCTGCAGGTCGTGCCCGCCGAGGTTCCGCACGGCCGCGACCAGGTCCTCGTCGGACACCCCGGCGATCAGGCCGGCCACCGCGGCGGCCCCGGCGCCGTCCCCGGGCAGGTGCTCGCGCAGCTCGGCGGCCGAGCGCCGGAGCATCCGCTGGTACTCGGGGTTGGTCATCTCGTCGATCCGGTCGCGCAGCTCCGGACCGCCCTCGCGGGTGTACAGCTCCTCCAGCAGCGCGCCGTACTTCACGGTGAGCACCTGCCAGCCGGCGGCGGCGAACATGCCCTGCAGCCGGACCGCGCCCATCGTGGGCACCACCCGGTCCAGCGACTGGCGGTTGAGGTCGACCACCCAGACGACCTCGCCCAGCTCGGCCACCATCGGGTCGACCACGGCCTCCCACACCGCGCCCTCGTCGAGCTCGGCGTCCCCGACCAGCGACCACTGCCGGCCCGCGCCCCCGGTGCCGAACTGGGTGTTGACGTAGCGGCGGGCGATCGCGCCCCAGATCGGCGCGGTGGCCCCGATGCCGACCGAGCCGGTGGAGTAGTCCGCCGGCACCGGGTCCTTGAGCCGCGAGGGGTAGGACTGCAGGCCGCCGAACTCGCGCAGCGTGGTCAGCGCCGACGCCGGCAGCTGGCCGAGCAGGAACTCCAGCGCGTGCAGCACCGGGGAGGCGTGCGGCTTGACCGAGACCCGGTCCTCCGGGCCCAGGGTCTCCAGCCACAGCGCCGTCATGATCGTGGCGATCGAGGCGCTGGAGGCCTGGTGTCCGCCGACCTTGAGCCCGTCGGGGTTGGGCCGCACCCGGTTGGCGTGGTCGACGATCGAGGAGGCCAGCCACAGCACGCGCTGCTCGACCTCGCGCAGCGCGGCGTCCTGGGTGCTCGTTCCGGTGGCGTTGCCGAGGGTGGCGGTCACACCGCCCAGCATGACGACCACGCAGGACGGCGACAATCCGCCTGGGGCAGCCCGACAGCCGCACACGGCACCGATCTCGACGCCCGGCGGACAGCGCGCTGCACGCAACGGCTGGTCGGACCACCCGGTCCGGCCTACATTGCGGCACAGGTGTGGCTCACGCCACACCGGTCGAGCCAGGAGGTGACCGTGCAGAGCAGCGCCGCACTGCCGCTGTCGCGCTTCCCCGTCGTCGGGACGCACAGCCTGGAGGAGGCCCGCGACGCCGTCACCCGGGTCTACCTGGCGCACGACCTGACGGCCGACCACGACCGGGTGGACATGACCCTCAACGCGGTCGCCGACCACCACCTGACGCTGGGCTACCTGACCTACCAGGCGGAGGCGGAGCTGACCATGCCGCCGACCGAGGACTGCTACCACGTCAACCTCACGACGGTGGGGTCCACCGACGCCGACCGCTCCGACGGCGCCCGGGCCCGCACGCAGGCCCGCCGGTCCGGTGCGGTGCTCAACCCGATGCAGCGCAACACCGTGCGGTGGAGCGCCGACGCCGAGCAGCTGATCCTCAAGATCCCGCGCAGCAGCCTGGAGTCCCACCTCAGCGACCTGGTGGGTCGGTCGGTCGCCGAGGTCCTGGACTTCGACTTCGGCCTGGACCTCACCCACGCGCCCGGGCAGTCACTGCTGAACTCGGTGGAGTTCCTGGCCCGCGAGCTGGACCGCCCGGGCGGGCTGGCCGACATGCCGCTGGCCCGCGAGCAGCTCGAGGCGTTCGTGATGACCCAGGTGCTGCACGCCGGCCGGCACCAGTTCTCCGACGCCCTCGCCGCCCCCGCCGAGGCGGTGAGGTACGGCCGCCTGGCCCCGGTGGTCGCCTTCCTCGAGGAGCACGCGGACGAGCCGCTCACCCCCCAGCAGCTCGCCCGGGTGGGCTGCATGAGCGTGCGCACCCTGCACGCGGCCTTCCAGCAGCAGTTCGGCGAGTCCCCGATGAGCTACCTGCGTCGCGTCCGGCTGGACCGGGTGCGCACCGAGCTGGTGCGCAGCGACCCGGCCGCGGTGCGGGTCACCGAGGTCGCGATGCGCTGGGGCTTCTTCCACCAGAGCCGTTTCGCCCAGCAGTACCGGGACCGCTTCGGCGAGCTCCCGTCCGCCACCCTCCGGCACTGACCCCTCGAGGAGCTCCACCGTGGACTACGCAGAACTGTCGGCGGCCTTCCTGGCCGAGCCCTCCGCAGGGCGCCCCGCCCCCCGGGTGCCCACCGGCGCGGCCCGATCGCTGCGCGACGCCGCGGAGCCGCTGGCCACCATCGGCTTCTGGGGCAAGCCGGCCTACGCCGCGATGGAGGCCCTGGGCCTGGAGTTCCTCACCGGCTACGTCTGGGGCCGTGCCGCACCGATGGGCGAGCCGACCCCGCCGGTCGTCGTCGCCGCCTTCGGGGTCTTCGAGCCCGGGCTGGTGACCTCCCTCTACGAGCAGGCCCGCGGCCTCGCCTCCCGCGCCGACGTCCTGGCCGCCCGCGAGCGCGGTGCGGTCCAGTCGCTGCACGAGGTGCTCGGCGACGTGCCGACCGGTGAGGTGGAGACCGCGGTCGCCCAGCTGCGCCGGGCCACCGACGTGGCCGTGGCCGATGTCGCCGGCCGGCCCCTGGTGGCCGGTCTCGCCTCGCTGGACTGGCCGGAGGACCCGTGGGGCCAGCTGTGGCACGCGCTCAACGTGCTGCGCGAGTACCGCGGTGACACCCACCAGGCGGCCAACGTCGCCGCCGGGCTCACCGGTCTGCAGATGAACCTGGTGACCGAGTACTGGGTGGGCTGGGAGCCCACCGCCTACGCCGGCACCCGCGGCTGGGCACCCGAGGCCATGGCCGCCGCCGATGCCGACCTGGTCTCCCGCGGCTGGGTCGCCGACGGCGCGCTCACCCCACAGGGCCAGGCCGAGCGCGACCGGATCGAGGCGCAGACCGACGCCGCGATGGACCTGGTGCTCGCCCCGATCGGCGACGACGTCCCCGCCCTGACCGAGCAGCTGGACACCTGGTCGGCGCAGATCGTGGCGGCGGGCGCGGCGCCGTCGGACCCGTACAAGCGCATCTCCGGCTGACGGTAGGGGTACCCCCACCCCCTCCCACGGGGCCCGTGAGGGTGGGTGGGGGTACCCCTACCGCGGCGGGTCAGGGCTCCAGGAGGACCTTGATCGCGCCGTCGCGCTTGGTGCTGGCGACCTCGAAGGCCTCCGCGGCGTCCTCCAACGGGAAGCGGTGGGTGACCAGGGGGGACAGGTCGACCCGACCGGCCCGGATGAGCTCCAGCGAGCGCTCGTACTGCCCGCGCCCACCGTTGCCGCCGATGCCGAACACGGTGGCCGTCTTGAGCATCATCGGGACGACGGGGATGCCCGGCAGGTCGTTGGCGTAGCCGATGAAGGAGGCCTTGCCCTCCTTGCGCACCAGGTCGATCACCGACGCCGAGGCCGCCGGCGCACCCGACGTCTCCACGACGATGTCGGCGCCACGACCGCCGTGCATCTCCAGCACCCGCTCGACCAGCCCGTCGGTGCGGCTGTCCAGGCAGTCGGTGGCCCCGAAGGCCCGGGAGACCTCGAAGACCTCGTCCCGGACGTCGGTGACCGTGAGCCGCCCGGCGCCCGAGAGCGCCGCGAACCGGGCCACGGCCAGGCCGATCGGGCCCTGGCCGAGCACCAGCACCGAGTCGCCCAGTGTGATCTGCAGCCGGTCGATGCAGTTCAGCGCCACGGCGAAGGGCTCCAGCAGCGCCGCACCCCAGATCGGCACGCCGTCGGGGATCGGCACCAGGTTCACCCGCGGGACGGCGACCAGCTCGGCGAAGCAGCCGTCGCTCCACAGCCCGATCAGCTTCTTGTTCGGGCAGTCCAGCGAGGGCCCGTCCACGCAGGCGGCGCAGGTCCCGCAGGGCAGCGAGGGCTTGACCGCGAACTGCCGGCCGATCAGCGCCTCGTCCACCCCCGCGCCGACCGAGACGACGGTGCCGGCGAAGTCGTGGCCGGGCACCCGCGGGAAGGGTGAGTCGATCCGGCCCTCGTACTGGTGGGCGTCGGTGCCGCACAGCGAGGCGACGTCGACGTGCACCACCACGTGCAACGGGTCGGCGGTGGGGTCGGGCCGGTCCTGCACCTCGACCCGGCCCACCCCGGTGAGCACGACGGCGCGCATCAGGCGTCCTCTCCGGTGTGGCCCTCGGGCACCTCGAACCGCGCGGGCAGCTTGCCCCGGGACCTGAGGACGGCGTGCAGCTGGTCGCGGTGGTGCACGACGTGCCCGACGATGATCGGCAGCCACTCGGCGACGGTCATCCGGCCCAGCGTGGTGATCTCCACCGACCGCTCGAGGATCTCCGGGGTGTGGTGGGGCATCGTCGAGACCATCGTGCGGCGCAGTGCGGCGATCTTGTCCGCGGCCTCGGCGGCGGTCGGCGGGATCGCGCCGATGGTGTCGTGCCCGATCTCCTCGCGGTAGAAGAAGTCCAGCTCGGGGTCGGCCTGCAGGCGGGCGATGTCGGCCACCCACAGCAGCCCGGCCAGGGTCATGTGGCTCACCACGGTCGCGCCGGTCCAGCCGCCACCGGGGTCGGCGACGTGCAGGTCGCCGTCGTCGATGCTGCGCAGCAGCTCCTCGACGGCGGTCAGCGTCCGGTCGGCGATCCGGGACTGCTCTGCTACCAGGTCGGACATGTCTCTCCCTGTCGTCCGGCCGAGCTGCGGTGCCCGGCGTCTGCGGGAAAGGTAGGACGCAACGCATGTCGGGTCCAGGCCCGTGGGGCGACCCTGCGCTGTGCGGATGGAGGTCCGCCGACGGCGGATGGTCGGCGTCCCCCGCACTGCCTACCGTCGGACCCGACCCGCACGACGACGTGAGGAGCTGCCCCTGTGACCGGTGCGCTGGACGGCATCCGCGTGCTCGAGATCGGCACGCTGATCGCCGGGCCCTTCGCCGGGCGGCTGCTCGGCGACCAGGGCGCCGACGTGGTCAAGATCGTGGCGCCGGACCGACCCGACCCGCTGCGCACCTGGGGCCAGGTGCACGAGGACGGGCGTGGGTTCTTCTGGACCGTGCACGCCCGCAACAAGCGCTGCATCACCCTGGACCTGCGGTCCGAGCGCGGCCAGGAGCTCTTCCTGGCCCTCGCCGCCGACGCCGACGTGGTGGTGGAGAGCTTCCGGCCCGGCACGCTCGAGCGGTGGGGGCTGGGCTACGACCGGCTGAGCTCGGCCAACCCCGGCCTGGTGCTGGCCCGGGTCTCCGGCTACGGCCAGACCGGACCGATGGCCGCCCAGCCGGGGTACGCCAGCGTCGCCGAGGCCCGCGCCGGCATGCGGTACGTGACCGGCTTCCCCGGGCAGCCGCCGGTGCGGATGGCGCTGTCGCTGGGGGACTCGCTGGCCGGCATGTTCGCCTGCCAGGGCATCCTCACCGCGCTGGTCGCCCGGGCGCGGACCGGACGCGGACAGGTGGTGGACGCCGCGCTCACCGACTCCTGCCTGGCGGTGACCGAGTCGATGGTCGCCGACTACTCCCGGGCCGGACACGTCCGGCAGCCCAGCGGCACCCGGCTGGACGCCATCGCGCCGTCCAACAGCTACCAGACCGCGGACGGCACCTTCGTGATCATCGCGGCCAACCAGGACACCCTGTTCCGCCGGCTGTGCGCCGCGATGGACCGCCCCGAGCTCGCCGACGACGAGCGGTACGCCACGCACGGCGCCCGGGCCCGGCACCAGGACGAGCTCGACGACCTCATCGGCGCCTGGGCGGGACAGCTCCCGCCGGACGACGTCGTCACCCGCTGCTCGGCGGCCGGCGTCGTCGTCGGACCGGTCGCCACCGTGGCCGACGTCGTGGCCGACGAGCAGTTCGCCGCCCGGGACATGCTCGTGGCCCACCACGACCTCGGGGTCGGCACCGACGTGCTCGGCCCCGGCATCACCCCCCAGCTGTCCGAGACCCCCGGCACGGTCCGTTGGGCCGGCCCGCCCCGGCCCGGCAGCCACAACACCGAGGTCTACGGCGAGCTGCTCGGGCTCACCGCCGACGACCTGACCGAGCTGGCCCAGCAGGGAGTGGTCTGACGTGCAGCTGCCC
The DNA here is from genome assembly GCA_025966215.1 of Klenkia sp. Classification (GTDB taxonomy): domain Bacteria; phylum Actinomycetota; class Actinomycetes; order Mycobacteriales; family Geodermatophilaceae; genus Klenkia. The sequence goes on along the minus strand of JAOPVM010000379.1, from coordinate 3,108 downwards.
AACGACGTGGACGTCCGCGAGGTGGGGTTGCGGGACGGCCTCCAGATCGAGGCGCCCGTCCCGCTGTCGGCCAAGGTCGCGATGCTGGAGGCGCTGGTCGCCACCGGCGTGCAGCGGATCGAGGTCACCTCGTTCGTCTCCCCCAGGGCGGTGCCCGCGTTGGCCGACGCCGACGAGCTCGCCGCGCAGCTGCACCGCTTCCCCGGGGTGCACTTCTCCGCGCTGGTGGCCAACCTGCGCGGGGCCCAGCGCGCGGTGGACGCCGGGATCCCGCACCTGGAGTACGTGGTCAGCGCCGCCGACAGCCACTCCCGGGCCAACGCCGGCCGACCCACCGCCGAGGCCGTGGAGGCCGTCGGCGCCATCGCCGAGGTCTCGCACGGCGCCGGCGGCTCCCTCGAGGTGATCGTGGCGACCGCGTGGGACTGCCCCTTCGACGGACGGACCGATCCGTCCCGGGTGCTGGACGTCGTCCGCTCCGCGGTCGCCCAGGGCGCCGACCAGCTGTGCCTGGGCGACACCATCGGCACCGTCACGCCCCGGCGCACGGTCGACCTGCTCGACGCCGTCCGGGACGCCGCCCCCGGGCTGCCGCTGGGGGCGCACTTCCACGACACCCGCGGCACCGGGCAGGCCAACGCCCTGGCCGCCGTCCTCGCCGGGGTCACCCAGCTCGACGCCTCGGTCGGTGGGCTCGGCGGCTGCCCGTTCGCCCCCGGCGCCAGCGGCAACATCGCCACCGAAGAGCTCGTCTACTGGCTCACCGACTCCGGGGTGGAGACCGGCATCGACCTGGACGCCGTGCTCGCCGCGGCCGCCGTGACCGAGCAGGCGGTCGGGCACGCCCTGCCCAGCTCGCTGTTCCGGGCCGGTGGGGTCAGTCGGCCGCGCGGGGAGTTCCGGTGATCGTGCTCGGGATCGTGGGCAGCCCGTCGGTGGGCGGGCGCACCGACGCCGCCGTCGCGGGTCTGCTGGCCGGGTGCTCCGGGGCCGAGGTCAGCAAGCTCAGCCTCGCCGACACCGACGTCCCCACCGTGCTGGACGCCATGGAGGCCGCGGACGCGGTCGTCTTCGGCAGCCCCACCTACCGGGCGTCGTTCTCCAGCCTGCTGCGCAGCCTGTTCGAGTCCGCCGAGCGCGGCCGGTACACCACCGAGACCACGGCCCACCTGGCCCGGACGACGGCGGCGATCGTCATGACCAACAACGCCCCCGAGCACTTCCTGGCCCAGGACTCCCTGCGCAGCCTGCTGGCCGGGTTCTACGGCTGCCAGGTGCTCAGCCCGGGGCTGGTGCTCAGCCACCCGCACTTCGACGGCACCGAGCTGACCGCCGACGCCGCCGAGCTGGCCGCCGCACACGGCCGGGCCCTGGTCGACCTCACGAACGCCGTCCGCACCTCACCCGCCCTGCAGGCCCTGGAACCCCAGGTCTGACCTGATGACCCCGCACCCTGACGACAAGGAGCAGTCGATGACGACCGCAACCTCCACCGACCTCGAGCGCTTCGGGCTGTTCATCGGCGGCGAGACCGTCGACGCCCGCTCGGGGAAGACCTTCGAGTCGCAGAACCCCTACACCGGCAAGCCCTGGGCGACCCTCGCCGACGGCGCCCCGGAGGACGTCGACGCAGCCGTCGCCGCCGCCCGGGCCGCCTTCGACGGCGAGTGGGGCCAGATGTCGGGCTTCCAGCGCGCCGCGATCCTGCGCAGGTGCGGCGACGCCATCCTCGCCAACGCCGAGCGGCTGGCCCAGCTGGAGGTCAACGACTCCGGCAAGCTCATGCGCGAGATGCTCGGCCAGCTCAAGGGCCTGCCCCAGTGGTACTGGTACTTCTCCGGGCTCGCCGACAAGATCGAGGGCCGCACCGTCCCGCCGGTCAACCAGAACTACTTCGCCTACACCACCCGCGAGCCGGTCGGCGTCGTCGGCTGCATCACGCCGTGGAACTCCCCGCTGCTGCTGCTGACCTTCAAGCTCGCCCCGCTGCTGGCCGCCGGCAACACCTGCGTGGTCAAGCCCTCGGAGCACGCGCCGGCCTCCACGGTCGCCTTCGCCGAGATCCTCACCGAGGCCGGGCTGCCCGCCGGCGTCATCAACGTCGTCACCGGCTGGGACCGCTCCACCGGTGAGGCGCTGGCCTCGCACACCGGCATCGACAAGGTGGCCTTCACCGGCTCCACCGCCACCGGCGCCGCCGTGGCCCGGGCCGCGGTCAGCATCCTCAACCGGGTCACCCTGGAGCTGGGTGGCAAGAGCCCGCAGATCGTCTTCGCCGACGCCGACCTGGACGCCGCCGCCAACGGCCTGGTCGCCGGGGTGTTCGCGGCCACCGGGCAGACCTGCATGGCCGGCTCCCGGCTGATCGTGCACGCCGACGTGCACGACGCCCTGATCGAGAAGGTCGCCGCCCGGGCCAACGCGATCAAGCTCGGCGACCCCAACGACGCCGACACCGAGATGGGCCCGGTCGCCAACCGCCCGCAGTACGAGAAGGTGCTGGGCTACCTGCAGGGCGCGGCCGCCGAGGGTGCCACGTTCGCCTGCGGCGGCGAGCCCTCGGCCGAGCTCGGCGGGCTGTTCGTCAAGCCGACCGTGGTCACGAACGTGGGGCCGGAGAACACCATCGTCCGCGAGGAGGTGTTCGGCCCGGTGCTCGCCGCCTACACCTTCACCGAGGAGGACGAGGCGCTGAAGCTGGCCAACGACACCCCCTACGGCCTGGCCGGGGCGGTGTGGACCAAGGACGTGCACCGCGCGCACCGGGTCGCCGCGAAGCTGCGCGCCGGCACCGTCTGGGTCAACGCCTACCGCGTGGTCGCCCCGAACATGCCCTTCGGCGGGTTCGGCAACTCGGGCATCGGCCGGGAGAACGGCGTCGAGGCGATCAACGAGTACACCGAGAACAAGTCGGTGTTCATCGAGCTGACCGGCGGCACGCGCGACCCGTTCCAGCTGGGCTGAGCGGTGCTGGCCGAGCAGTTCCGTGAGGTGATGGCCGGGGTGGCGACCCCGGTGTCGGTGGTGACCGCGGTGTCGGCCGATGGTGTCCCGCACGGGACGACGGTGTCGGCGTTCGCGTCGTTGTCGATGGACCCGCCGATGGTG
>JAOPVM010000360.1 GCA_025966215.1 Klenkia sp. | reverse complement strand
CCGGGGGCTGACCAGCGTCGGCGGCGCGCTCACCAGCGAGCCGGTGGCCGCGGCGCACGGGCTCGCCTGGGTCCCCGCCGAGGAGGCACTCGCGGCCCGGTGAGCCTCAGCTGGGGTCGGGCGCCGGACCGTCCGGGGTGCGGCCCAGGGCCACCAGGAAGCGGCGGAGGAGATCGGCGAGCTGGGCCTGCTCGGCCGCGCTGAGGCCCTCGAGCATGCCGCGCTCGGTCTCCAGGTGGTCGGGCAGCGCGGCGTCCAGCGCCGTCCGCCCGGACGCGGTCAGGGTGACGACGACGGCCCGGCCGTCGGCCTCGCTGCGCCCGCGGGTGATCAGGCCCTTCTCCTCCAACCGGTCCAGCCGCTGGGTGATGGCACCGCTGGTGACCAGCGCCGTCCGCATCAGCGCGGTGGGCGTGAGCTGGTAGGGCTCCCCCGCCCGACGCAGGGCCGCGAGGACGTCGAAGGACGGCGCGTCCAGCCCGTGCCGGGCGAAGGTGGCCCGCTGGGCGAGGAACACCTCACGCTGGAGCTGGGTGATCCGGCCGATCACGCCCATCGGCGTGCAGTCCAGGTCGGGTCGTTCGCGGGCCCACTGCTGCAGGATCAGGTCCAGCGCGTCCCCGGGCCCGGTCACGGCGTCAACCCGGCGAGGTGGTCGGCGAACGTGCGGGGCGCCCGGCCCAGCAGCGCGGTGAGCACCCGCGGGCTGCCGGTGAACCCGTGCCGGCGGTACCAGTCGAACATCGTCCGCGAGCAGCGCCCGGCGTAGTCGTCGTCCGTGCCGGGCCGGGTGTCCACGGCGCGGACGGCGCGGCCCAGGTGCTCGGCGACCGCCGCCGCCAGGTGCGGTGCCGTCAGCGGCTGCGGGCCGACCGCCTCGAAGGTGCCGCCGTCCAGACCGTCCTCGGTGAGCAGCACCGCCGCGGCCTCGGCGACGTCGCGCAGGTCGACCAGCGACTGGGCCTGCTCCAGGCCCCACGGGCTGCGCAGCTCACCGGTCTCGGCGATCCGGGGCAGCTGGGCGTCGAGGTTGTCGGCGTAGGCGCAGGGCTGGAGCACCCGCCACGGCACCCCACCGGCGTCCAGGGCCTCCTCCGCGCGGTCCTTGGCCGCGTGGTGCGGCATCGAGCGCAGCTGGGGGCGGAGCACCGAGTGGTAGACCACCCGGCCGACACCGGCCTGCCTCGCGCCCTCCACCGCCCGGGGCACCCCGGCCGCCTCGGTGGGCTCGAAGTTCGGCCAGACCAGGTAGAGCGCGTCGGCGCCCTCCAGCGGGAGACTGCCCGGGGCGCCCACCAGGTCGGCGACGACGACCTCCGCGCCGAGCCCGTCCAGCTCCGGGCGGGGCGTGGCGCTGCCCACCACGGCCCGCACCTGCTCCCCCCGGGCCCGCAGCGCGCGGACCACCGCCGTCCCGGTGTTGCCGCCCGCTGCCGTCACGACGATCACCCGGGTAGCTCACCGCTGAGAGACCGCGGAGTCAACCCCTCCACCCTCACGAGCGACCCGCCGTCCTCACCAGCGTTGGTGACGGCGGCCAGGCGTGGATCAGGTCACCTGATCCACGCTGGGGCGACGGGTCAGGCAGGGACGGCGGTGGAGAGGCGGACGGTGAGGCCTGCGGCGGAGCGGTGCAGGTCGACGTGGTCGCAGAGCTTGCGGGCCAACCACAGGCCCATGCCGCCGCGGGAGAGGTCGGCACCGTGCGCGGGGCGGTACCCGGCGAGGAAGCCGTCGTAGTCGCTGCCGCCGTCGGTGAGGGTGCAGACCACCCGGTCGGGGGCGGCCCAGAGCCGCACGGAGACCGGCCGGCCGCCGTGCCGGAAGGCGTTGGCGGCGATCTCGGATGCGGCGAGGTGGAAGTCCTCCTCGGCGTCCCGGTCGGCGAACCGGCCGCGCAGCGCCGCAGCCAACTGGTGCCGCAGCTCGGGCAGCGACGGGGCGTCGTCGACGGTGAAGACCGGGGCCTGGGCCTGCAGCGGCTCCTCGGGCACCGGCAGCGCGGCGAGCAGGTCCCGCGGCCGGCGGTGACCGGGGCTGGTGTGCACCCGCCCCCCGATGACGACCTCGGGGTGCGCGACCAGCACGACCTCGAGCGCCTCAGTGGGGGTCGTGCGGCTGTCGTAGACGCACAGCGAGCTCATCGGCTCACCGCTGAACACGTGCTCGTGGGCGGCCTCGCCGCGGACCCGCTCGTCCCAGGCCCGCCGGCTGCGCTCGTACACCTGGCCCAGCACCCGCAGGCGTCGTCCCTGGGCCCGGGCCCCCTCCAGCATCTGCAGGTGACCGGCGATGGCGTCGGGCTCGCGCGGGGTGGGCCCGGAGATCTCCCGGACGTCGACCCCGGGCAGCTGAGCGCGCACGTGCGCAGCGGGTGCGGGGGTCAGGTACGCGACGGTGACGTCGCCCTGCTCGATCCCGGTGCGCAGGAAGCCCAGCGCCAGCGCGATCAGCTCGTCGTCGGTGTCGACCACGGCGACCCGGTGGACGCGGCCCCCGTCGGCGTCCAGGGACCCGTCGACCGCGAGCTCCGGGGCCGGGAGCAGCAGGAGGTGGCCCTGGTCAGCGGTCACGTCGTCCTCCGTCCCGTCCGACCCGGTCAGGCCGATCCCCTCATCATGGAGCATGCCGCCGTCCCGCAACCAGCAGGCTGGGCGGTGGCTGCCCCGGCTCACGACCGCCGCGCTCGTGAGCTGCGGCTTCACCGCGGGGCGCAGGTGTGAGCGTGCACATCCGGCGTGTCGACGGTGCTCAACCCGGTTGCGCCCTCCCGGCCAGCCGGTCCAGCACGGGCCGGTCCAACCCGGTCGCGGCGTCGGCCTCGGCCACGTCGAACGCACCGCAGTCCAGCCCACGCAGCACCACCGTGGCCAGCGCCCGGGCGGTCGCCGGCTCGTCGAGCACCCCGCCGTCGACCCGGCTCACGTAGGCCGACAGCCGGGCGCCGGCAGCGGGCAGCGCGGCCCGGAAGAACGCGTACGTGGCCACGTACCGCGTGACGAGCTGGGCCGGGTGCAGGTCCCAGCCCTGGTAGAAGCCGCGCTGCAGGGCGCGCCGGACCAGCCCGGCGTGCAGCTGCCAGCCGTGGTGCACCGCGTCCCGGTCACCGACGGGCAGCACGTTGGTCGAGCCGTCCACCGCGCGCGCCCCGGTGCCGGCGACCGCGACCTGCATCGTGGCCTTGGCGTGGTCGGCCGCGGGGTGGTCGCCGGCCTGGTGCGCGGCGGCGATGCCCAGCGAGGCCGAGTAGTCGTAGGTGCCGTAGTGCAGCCCGGCCACCCGGCCACCGCCGGCGTGCAGCATCGCGGCCAACGTCGCGACGCCGTCCGGGCCGAGCACCGCCTGCGGGGTCTCGACCTGCAGCTCGAGGTCCAGCGCGAGGCCGTGCGCCTGCTCCAGGGCGTCGAGCACCGGCAGGAACGCGGCCACCTGCTCGACGGCGGTGACCTTGGGCAGCGTGACGATCGCGCGGTCCCGCCCGGCCAGCCCGCCGAGGAACAGGTCGAGCGAGCGGACGCCCCGGCGGCGGGTCGGGCCCTCCAGCGACTTCGCCCGGGTGCCCCAGAACGGCGGCAGGGTCGCCTCGGCGGCCAGCGTCGCGGCCGCCGTCCGCACGTCGTGGTCCTCCCGGTCGGGTGGGCCGCGGTAGCCGTCCTCGCTGTCCACCCGCAGGTCCTCGACCGGCTCGCGCGCCAGCTTCTCCCGCACCCTCGGCAGCACCTGCTCGACGAGCTCCCCCGGGATCCCCAGGTCAGGCAGCCCGTGCTCGTCGAGCGCGGCCAGCGCCGTCCTCCCCCAGTGCTGCACCAGGCCGGGGACGACGGCGTCGGCCGGGACGTAGCAGGTGTGCACCGGCTGCCGGGTGGACCGCTCCCCCGGGTACGCCGCCGCCCGGGCGTCGTCGACCGGGCCGAGCCGGCGGTCCAGCTCGACCAGGACTGCCTCGTCCATCAATCGACGAGGGCGTAGGCGGGCAGGGTCAGGAAGTCGGGGAACTCGTCGGCCAGCGCGACCTGCTCGAACAACCGGCGGGCGTCGTCCAGCCGGTCGAGCTCACCGATCCCGGCGACCTCCTCCTGGATCACCCGGTGCACCAGCTCCGCGGTGACCGTCTCCCCGGTGTCCAGCACGACGCCGGAGCGCACCCACTGCCAGACCTGGGAGCGGGAGATCTCGGCGGTCGCGGCGTCCTCCATCAGGCCGTGGATGCCGACCGCGCCGTTGCCGGTCAGCCAGGCCGCGAGGTAGCGGATGCCGACCTCGACGTTGGCCCGCAGCCCCGCCTCGGTGCGCTCCCCGGGCACGCCGGCGACGTCCAGCAGCTGGGCCGCGGTCACGTGCACGTCGTCCCGCTGGCGGGTGAGCTGGTTGTCGGCGGTACCGAGCACGCCCTCGAACACCTCGCGGCAGAGGCCGACCAGGTCGGGGTGGGCGACCCAGGAGCCGTCGAAACCGTCACCGGCCTCTCGGGTCTTGTCCTCGCGGACCTTGGCGAGTGCCTTCTCGTTGGCCTCGGCGTCGCGTCGGCTGGGGATCGCCGCGGCCATGCCGCCGATCGCCATGGCGCCGCGGCGGTGGCAGGTGGCCACGAGCTGCTCGGTGTAGGCCCGCATCATCGGCGCGGTCATGGTGACGGCGGAGCGGTCGGGCAGCACGAAGTCGGCACCGGCGTCCCGGAAGACCTTGACCACGCTGAACAGGTAGTCCCAGCGCCCGGCGTTCAGCCCGGTGGCGTGCTCGCGCAACTCGTAGAGCATCTCCTCCATCTCGAACGCGGCCGGGATGGTCTCGATGAGCATCGTGGCGCGGATCGAGCCGCGCGGGAGCCCCAGCTCGCGCTCGCAGTGCACGAACACGTCGGCCCACAGCCGCGCCTCGAGGTGGGACTCCATCTTCGGCAGGTAGAAGTACGGCCCGCTGCCGCGTTCCAGCTGCTCCTCCGCGTTGTGGAACAGGTACAGACCGGCGTCGACGAACGCGGCCACCACCGGGTCGCCGTCGACCAGCAGGTGTCGCTCGTCGAGGTGCCAGCCGCGCGGGCGGGGCACGATCGTGGGCAGCACGGCGTCCGGGCGGACGGCGTACTGCGTGCCCTCGGGGCTGGTGAACTCCAGCGAGCCGCGGACGGCGTCCTTCAGCACGACCTGCCCGGTGACGACGTTGCGCCAGTGCGGGTTGTTGGCGTCCTCGAGGTCGGCCAGCCACACGTCGGCACCGCAGTTCAGCGCGTTGATCGCCATCTTCGGCTCGGTGGGCCCGGTGATCTCGACCCGGCGCCGGACGAGACCGGGCGGGGGCGGCGGGACCTGCCAGTCACCGGCGCGGACGTCGGCGGTCTCCACCCGGAAGTCCAGCGGCTGCCCGCCGGCGATGGCCTGCCGGTGGAGGGCGCGGGTGGCGAGCAGCTCGTCGCGACTGGCACCGAACAGGTGCTGCAGTCCTCCGACGAACTGCAGGGCCTCGGGGGTGAGCACCTCCGCCGACCGCTCGACCTCGGGACCGATCACCTGGACGTCGACCACGCGTGCTCCTTCGATCCGGTTGGGTCCTGGCATCCTCGCAGCCGTGGACCTGTCCAGCTTCTCCGCAGCCGACGTCGACCAGGTGACGCAGGCGCTGCGCGCGTGCAACGCCGCGGACTCCTTCGCCCCGACCGTGGCCGCGGGCCGGCCGTACTCCTCGGTGGACGCCCTGGTCGACCGGGCCGGCGAGGTGTCCCGGGCGCTGCCGTGGGCCGAGGTCGTCCAGGCACTCGCCGCGCACCCGCGGATCGGGGACCGGGTCTCCGGGGACTCGGCGGAGGCGTCGTCGTCCCGGCGCGAGCAGGCGTCGATGTCCACCGCGGCCGACGACGTGCGCGACGCCCTGACCCAGGGCAATCGGGACTACGAGGCACGCTTCGACCACGTGTTCCTCATCCGGGCCACCGGCCGCACCCCGGAGGAGATGCTCGCCGAGCTCCAGCGCCGCCTGGCCCACACCCCCGACGAGGAGCGACCCGAGGTGCTCGAGCAGCTGGCCCAGATCACCGAGCTCCGGGTGCGCGGGCTGGTGAGGGCGTGAGCATCTCCACGCACGTGCTCGACTCGGTGCTCGGCCGGCCCGCGGCGGGGATGACGGTGCAGCTGTTGCGGGGTCCGCAGCTGCTCGCCTCGTCGGTGACCGATGCCGATGGCCGCTGCCGGCTGCTCGAGGAGGGCACCGCGGGGGCGCACCGGATCGTCTTCGGCACCGGGGAGTGGTTCGCCGACCAGGGCCGGGAGACCTTCTACCCCTCGGTGACGCTGGAGTTCGCCGTCCTCGACCCGACCGCGCACCACCACGTGCCACTGCTGCTGGCGCCGTTCGCGTTCAGCACGTACCGCGGAAGCTGAGAGGACCACTCGTGAGCGAACCCCGCCCGCCGTTCCCGCCCTTCGACCGGGAGAGTGCTGCTGCCAAGGTGCAGGCCGCCGAGGACGCGTGGAACAGCCGCGACCCGCACCGGGTGAGCCTGGCGTACAGCGAGGACACCGTCTGGCGCAACCGCGACCAGTTCCTGACCGGACGGGCCGAGGTGGTCGCCTTCCTCACCGACAAGTGGGCGAAGGAGCTCGACTACGCGCTGCGCAAGAGCCTCTGGTCGTTCACCGACGACCGGATCGCCGTGCGGTTCCAGTACGAGTGGCGCGACGCCGACGGGCAGTGCTGGCGCAGCTACGGCAACGAGCTGTGGGAGTTCGACGAGCTGGGTCTCATGCGCCGGCGCGAGGCGAGCATCGACGACGTGGCGATCACCGAGGCCGACCGGCGCACATCCGGCCCCCGTCCCGAGGCCGAGCGAGGCCGGGACATCCCACTCCACTGACCGACGTTCCACGTGCAACACCGCGGACACACCCATCGGAGAGGCTGCGCGCATGGCGATCGTGCTCGGACCCAACCAGTACGGGAAGGCCGAGGTGCGGGTGGTCGCGGTCGACCGCTCCACCCCCCGGCACACCCTGGTGGACCTCAACGTCAGCTCGGCGCTGCGCGGTGACTTCGCCGCCGCGCACCTGACCGGCGACAACGCGCACGTGCTGACCACCGACGCACAGAAGAACACCGTGTTCGCCTTCGCCCGGGACGGGATCGCCTCCCCCGAGGCGTTCGGGCTGCGGCTGGCCGGTCACTTCGCCGGCTCCTACGACTGGGTCAGCGGCGCCCGGGTCGCCGTGGAGTCCTACGGCTGGGACCGGATCGCCATCGGCGGGGCCCCGCACGACCACGCGTTCCGCAAGGCCGGCGGCGAGGTGCGCACCGCCGTCGTCACCGCCGACGGCGAGGGCCGGCACGTGGTCGCCGGGCTCACCGACCTCGTCGTCCTGAAGTCCACCGGCTCGGAGTTCTGGGGCTTCCCGCGCGATGCGTACACGACCCTGGCCGAGACCCGGGATCGGATCCTGGCCACCGCGGTGACCGCCCGCTGGCGCTACGTGGGCACCGACCTGGACTGGAACGGCGTCTACGACACGGTGCGGACGACGCTGCTGGAGGCCTTCGCGTCCACCCACTCCCTCGCCCTGCAGCAGACCCTGTTCGCGATGGGGACCGCCGTGCTGGAGGCCGTGCCCGAGGTCGCCGAGGTGCGGATGTCGATGCCCAACAAGCACCACTTCCTGCAGGACCTGTCGGCCTTCGGCCTGGACAACCCCGACGTGGTCTACCACGCCGACGACCGTCCCTACGGCCTCATCGAGGGCCAGGTGCTCCGCGACGACGTGGCCCCGGCCGAGGTCGCCTGGCAGGGCACCCCGGGCTTCTGCTGAGATGCCCGACGTGACGGCGCCCGAGCGGGAGACCCTGACCTACGAGATGTTCGGGACGGCCGGGCGTGCGCTCGCCCAGCAGGTCGCCGACGACGGCTACGAACCCGACCTCATCCTGGCGATCGCCCGAGGCGGGCTGTTCCTCGGCGGGGCGCTGGGCTACGCCCTGGACGTGAAGAACCTCTTCGTGATGAACGTGGAGTTCTACACCGGCGTGGACGAGCGGCTCGAGCTGCCGGTCATGCTGCCGCCGAACCTGGACCGGGTCGACCTGACCGGGGCCATCGTGCTCATCGCCGACGACGTCGCCGACACCGGCAGGACCCTGGAGCTGGTCCGCGACTTCTGCGCCGGCTACGTCGCCGAGGTGCGGTCCGCGGTGGTCTACGAGAAGCCCCGCTCGGTCGTGACGTGCGACTACGTCTGGAAGCGCACCGACGCCTGGATCGACTTCCCCTGGTCGGTGCAGCCGCCGGTCGTCGACCGGCGGGGCGGTCTGGCGCGCCAGGCCTCCCCGGAGGCCCTGGCTGGAGGCACGTCGCCGGGCTCCACCTCTGGCTGATCGAGGACGCCCACCCGGGGCGGGTCGTCGGCTGCTCCCTCGGCTCCGGCATCGAGCCCGCGTCGTCGATGCGCCGCGACGGTGAGCGCTCCTGCCGGGATCGGGCGCTGGGCGGTTCTCGGCACCTGGCACCTGGGCAGACGACGTCGCTCGTGGTCTTATGGTCTGGCCAATCGGCACGACCGAGACCGGGGCGGTGACGCAGCGATGAACTGGCGACGGCACGTCGGCCCTCCGTCCCGCGACACGGTCGCCTCCGCGAGCGGCGCGGGCATCTTCTCCCTGTCGTTGGGGATCGCCAGCGTCGCGCTCCCTCTCCTCGCTGTGCAGAGTGGCTACTCCGCCGTCGGCGTCGGCGCCCTGACAGCGGCCTCGGCCGTGTCGCAGATGGCTGTTCGACTCGTCCTGGGCTGGGCGATGCGCCGGTGGGCCGACTGGACCCTCGTCGCCGCCGCGGGTGTGTTCCTGGCACTCAGTGGCGGCCTGGTCGCCCTGTCCACGGAGCCTGCGCCCTTCGTGATCGCCCAGCTGCTGCAGGGCGTGGCCCGAGCGTGCTTCTGGACCGGCAGTCAGACCCACGTCGTCCGGGGCTCCAGGCGTGCTGCCGGGGCGCTCGCCCGCGTCAACCTGGTGGCCGCCGTGGGCTTGCTCGTGGGGCCGCTGATCGCCGGCGTGGTGTCGGAGGACTCCCCTTCGGCGGCGCTCGTCGTCTCGGCCGGCGTCGCCGTCGTCGGCGTCGTGCCTGCGTTCCTGCTGGACCGTCTTCCGCCCTTCAGCCCCCCTGCCGATCGCCCGCCCGGACGACTGTGGCGTCGGCCGGGGGTCAGCGTCGGATGCTGGGCGGGGATGACGGCAGGCGCGTGGCGGGCACTGCTGACGTCCTACGTGCCCGTCGCCCTGATCGCGGCCGGCCAGTCGTCCTCCAGGATCGGGCTCCTCGTGTCGGTCGCCAACGGGGCGCAGCTGGTCGGCACGGCCCTGTCCGGCTGGGTGTCGGCGCGCTGGTCCGGGCGGAGCCTGGCAGTCGGCATCCTCCTCACCGGAGTGGCCACCGGACTCACGCCGGCCCTGGCCGACCACGTGGGGTGGGTGGCCGTGGCGCTGGCCGTCAGCGGCGTCGCCGCCGGAGCCGTGCAGGTGCTCGGCCAGGCCACGGCGGCCGAAGCGGTGCATCCCGAGGAGCGCGGGGAAGCCATCGCGGTCAGCGGCACGTTCCGCGCCGCCGCCCTCCTCTTCGCGCCGTTGACGGTCGCCGGCCTCCTCGTCGCCCTGCCGCTGAGCTCGGCCGTGGCCGTGGTCGGCGCCGCGATGGCGCTGCCGGCGGTGGCGTTGCGTCGGCAGTTCCCCAGGTCGACCCGATAGACCGTCCGGTGCGGCCGTCCAACCGGCGAACGAGGTGGTCCCAGGCCCCCCGCAGCATGTCCGGGGGGCAGCAGTGCCCTCGCTGGGACAGCGCCTCTTCCGGGGGCGTCCAGGTCGCCGGCCCCCCTGCGGCCATCGCGGTCAGCTGCATCTGGCACGCGCGATGGAGCAGGTACGCGGTGCCGACGGCGGTCGGGACGTCCTCAGCCGCCACGACCACCCGTGGTCGACCAGGAGGCACGCCTTCCGGTCCGCCAGCACCGCGGCCACCCGCCGGCCCAGGTCTGCGGTGAGGATGAGGTCGCTGGTGTCGGTGAACCGGGGCACGTCGGGGGGCGTGAACACCGTCGCTTCGTGGGAGACCGGCACGAGGGGCACCGTCAGCGAGTCGGAGGCCACCGCCGCCGGCGAGCGGGCGTGCACCACGCTGCCGACGTCCGGACGTGCCTGCACCACCTCGCTGTGGATCGGGTGCTCCGCATGCCGCCGACCGTGGCCCGCGAGAACCTCACCGTCCCCCGACACCAGGACGACGTCGTCGGGCCGGCCCCCGCACGAACTCAGGGCGCACCGCAGTCGTCGCCTCCGCGCCGGGCCGCATGGCATGATGGTAGGACCAATGGATTCGTCCTTGCTCGGAGGACCACGTGCTCCCTTCACGACCCCGCACCCGCCCCTCGCGCCTGCACCGTGGAGCTCGACGGTGAGCGCGGGCACCCTGATCGTGGGCGCCAGCCAGGCCGGCCTCCAGGTCGCGATCTCCCTCCGGGAGATGGGGGACCAGGACCCCATCACCCTCGTGGGGGCAGAGGCGCACGCGCCTTACCAGCGCCCCCCGCTGTCCAAGGAGTTCCTGTCCGCTGCCGTCCCGCCCGACTCGCTCGCCTTCCGCACCCCTCAGTTCTACGACGACGCCGGGATCCGGCTGGTCATGGGGGAACGGGTGGTCGAGGCGACCCTGCCCACCGGTGGCTCGGGTCGGGCGCGCACCGCCTCGGGCGCGACGATGACGTTCGACCGCCTGGCCCTCACCGTCGGAGCTCGTCCCCGGCGGCTCACGATCCCGGGCCACGACCTCGACGGGGTCCTGTACCTGCGCGACCTCGACGATGCGACACGGGTTCGCGCCGGCTTGAGCCGCGCGTCCCGGGTCGTGGTGATCGGCGGTGGGTTCATCGGTCTGGAGGCGGCCGCCGCCGCGCGGGCCCAGGGCGCCGCGGTGACAGTGGTCGAGATGGCCGGGCGGCTCATCGGTCGCGCCGTCGCCCCCGTCGTGTCGGACTTCTACCGCGGCGCCCATGAACGGCGGGGAACCCAGGTGCTCACGGGCACCGCGGTGATCCAGCTGATCGGGGAGGCCGGCCAGGTGACCGCGGTGGAGCTCGAGGGCGGCGAGAGGCTGCTCGCCGACCTCGTGCTCGTCGGCATCGGCGTGGTGCCCCGCACGGAACTCGCCGAGCAGTTGGGTCTGGAGTGCGACGGCGGGATCGTCGTCGACGGTCAGGGTCGTACGAGTGCCGCCGCGGTGGTCGCCGCGGGGGACTGCACCGTGCAACCCCACCCCATGACGGGCGTGGGCCGCGTCCGGCTGGAGTCGGTCCAGAGCGCTGTCGCGCAGGCCACGGCCGCGGCGGGGGCGCTGCTCGGGCAGCGGGGGGAGGAACGATCCGTGCCGTGGTTCTGGTCCAACCAGGGCGACCTGCGCCTGCAGATCGCCGGCCTGTCCGACGGTTTCGACACCACGGTCCTGCGGGGTGACCCTGGAGCGGAGAGGTTCTCCGTCCTCTACTACCGCCGAGGAGAACTGCTCGCCGTGGACGCGGTGAACACCCCCGCCGACTACCTGGTGGTCCGGAAGGCGCTGACCCTCGGGGTCCCGCTCCCGCCGTCCGCTGTCGCCGACAGCTCGGTGCGACTCAAGGACGTCCTCGCCGCTGCCACCGCCTGACCGCGACCCGGAAGGGGTCGAGGCCGCGCGGTCGGTGTGCGCCGGTCGACGACCTGGGCTGGATGTGCTGCCTCTCACGCACGGGGTGGCCGAAAACGGACACATGTCCGCCGTGGCGGTCTTACCGTAAAAGGACAGACCATCATAGGAGGCTCATGAGCAGCATCACCACCCCCAGCCGACGTGCATCGAGAGCGCCTGCCCTCCCTGCCGTTGTCCTGCCCGTCGCCCGGCTGCGACGCACGGCGCACACGTGGTCGTCCGTGATCGCCGGCGCACTGTCGGCCGCTCGTGCCTACGAGGACGCCCGAGGACCGCGCTCGCGACGAGCGGTCCTCACCTCGATGGTCGGCGGCCGTCGCTGAACCCCTGCGAGGCGATGCCCCACCCGCGCTCCCTCAGATGACGAAGGACTCGAGGGCCTCCGGGGCGAAGAGCTCCTCCGGAGCGAGTCGGCGCGGGGACAGCCCCTGCTCGTGGTGGTACCGCAGGAACGTGGACAGCGCCGTCTCGTTCCCAGCCAGGCCGTAGGACCAGAAGTCCTCGCCCAGCAAGCTCCGGGCTTCCTCCACCCCCGGTATGAGCCACGGCGACATGAACCGCAGAGCCGAGGAGTCGTACAACTCGGTCATCGCCTGGTGCTTGGCCACGGTGAGCGCCTTGGTCAGCGACTGGGCCACCCAGCGGTTGTCCTCGTAGACGTCCCGACGCACCACGACCACGTGCATGATCGGGAAGATGCCGGTGTCGGCGAAGTACTGCTTCTCGGCCGCGACCGCATCGCCGAACAGTCGACGCACCGGGCCGCCGGGGACGAAGGAGGACGGGACTCGCGGGCTCTGCAGCGCGTCGATCCGTCCCTCGGCGAGCAGGGCCGACAGCGTCTCCCCCGGTCCGATCGGCTCGATGTCGACCGCGGCGCCCAGGTCGACGACCGCCTTCTCGATCCGACCTGGTGTCTCCTGGCCCCCGGTGCGGTAGCGCACCGAGTCCACCGCGACCCCGTGCCGGTCGGCCAGGATGCCCCGGATCCAGACCCCAGCGGTCAGCTGCCACTCCGGGGTGCCCACCACCCGCCCCACCAGGTCCTCGGGCCGGCTGATCCCGCTGTCGGCGTGCACGAACACCCCGGCGTGCCGGAACTGCCGGGACGTGTAGACGGGCAGGGCGATGAACGGTGCGCCGCCAGTGGCCAGTGACTTCACGTACGAGGACAGGGACATCTCGGCCACCTCGAACTCCCGGTGCCGCATCATCCGGAAGAAGGTCTCCTCGACCGGCAGGCGCAGGTAGTTGACGTCGATGCCGTCTGCCTGCACGGTGCCTTCGGCCAGCGCGCGGGTCCGGTCGTAGTCACCGCAGGCGAACGTGAGGCGGAGCTTGGACACGGGTCACCTCCCCGCAGCAGTCAGCTGCGCATCGAGTCGGGGGTACACGCGGCGCGCGTTCCCCTCGTACACCTGGCTCAGCTCCTGCTCGGTCAGGCCGGTCCGGTCCACGTAGGACTTGGTGTCATCCCACTCGACGCCGGTCTGCGGGTCGCTGCCCCGCACGGCTCCGAGCATCTCGGAGGCGAAGAGGACGTTGCCGGTGGGGATCACGTGGGTCAGCAGGTCGATCCCCGGCTGGTGGTAGACGCAGGTGTCGAAGAAGACGTTGTCCCACAGGGTGGAGGGCTCCGCCCATCCCATCCGTTCCGCCAATCCCCGATAGCGGCCCCAGTGGTAGGGCACCGCACCGCCTCCGTGCGGGATGACGAACCGCAGCGTGGGGAAGCGGGTGAACAGGTCCCCCTCCAGGAACTGCATGAAGGCAGAGGTGTCGGCGTTGAGGTAGTGCGCACCCAATGCGTGGAACACCGGATTGCAGGATGCCGACACGTGCACCATGGCCGGCACGTCGAGGTCGGTCATCGCCTCGTACAGCGGGAACCAGTGGTCGTCGGTCAGCGCTGGTGACGTCCAGAACCCACCCGAGGGATCCGGGTTCAGGTTGACGCCCACGAACCCCAGGGTCTCCACGCACCGTCGTAGCTCCGTGACCGCGGCCTCCAGCGAGCCCCCAGGGGTCTGGGGCAGCTGGCACACCCCTGCGAAGTGATCGGGGTAGAGCCGGGTCAACCGGGCGATGAGGTCGTTGCTCGTCTGCGCCCAGCGGCTGGCCGTTCCAGGGTCGGTGACGTGGTGACCCATCCCCGAAGCGCGGGGGGACAGCAGCATCAGGTCCCCGCCGCGTGCCCGCAGCACCCGCAGCTGGTGGTCCTCCACGCTGGCCCGGAGCTCCTCGTCGCTGATGACCGGCGGGTCGGGCTCGGTGGCCGACCTGTCCTCCAGGGCGGTGAGCTGGGCGCGGCGGTAGGCGTGCAGGGCCGGGGGCTCGGTCGTGTAGTGGCCGTGGCAGTCGATGATCACCGGTCACCCTCCGCGTCGACGTACCGCAGGCCTGCCTCGGCCAGCCGGTCGCGCATGCTGTTGACGTCCAGTCCGAGCGCCCCAGCGGCGTACCGGTCACGAGCCGCGGCCTCCCGTTCCTCCCGGCTGCGTGCAGCGGCGAGGACGTCGGAGGCGGTCAGGCGGGGAACGACGACGACGCCGTCGTCATCGGCGACGATGACGTCACCGGCCTCCACCCACTGGCCCGCGCACACCATCCCGACGTTCACGGTGCCCAGCGTCTCCTTCACCGTGCCGAACGCCGACACCCCGCGAGACCAGGCCGGGAAACCCATCCGGGTCAGTTCCGCGACATCACGCACCCCGGCGTCGATCACCAGACCGCGGACCCCGCGGGCAGCCAGGGACGTGGCCAGCAGGTCGCCGACGTAGCCGGCCTGCGAGGGCGACGTGGGAGCCACGACGAGCACGTCCCCGTCCCCGCACTGCTCCACGGCGACGTGGATCATCCAGTTGTCCGCCGGTGGCACGCTGACGGTCACCGCGGTGCCCGCGATGCGGGCTCCCGGGAAGACCGGTCGCAGTGCTGGATCCAGCAGATGGGTGCGGCCCTGCGCCTCGTGCACGGTCGACACCCCGCAGCCGGCCAGGCCCGCCACGACGTCGGGGTCGGCACGGCGGTGACCCTGGACGACGACGCCCCTCACGCCGCCGCTCCCGGCAGCAGCGAGACGTGCAGCGCATCCTCACCGGTCTCTCCGGCCAGGGCTCGGATCGCGTGGTCGACCTCGTCGAGGGTGAAGGTGTGGGTGGCCAGCCGCTCCAGCGGGAAACGTCCCGACGCCACCTGTGCCAGGGCCAGCTCCACCGCGCGGTACCCGTGACCGCGAGCGCTGCGCAGCGCGATGCACTTCTCGGTCAGCTTCTTCAGCGGGAAGTCGGGGAACGCCGCCAGCTCGCCCTGGGTCACCATGACGCCCTCGCGCCGCTTGAGCGCATCGACACCCAGCAGGACCGGGGCCGTACCCGCCCCCGCCGTGCAGTCCAGGACGACGTCCACCCCCACCCCTGCGGTCAACTCGAGGATCCGCTCACGCGGGTCCTCGGTGAGCACGTCGACGACGTGGTCGGCGCCCAGCTCCTGGGCCAGCTGCAGCCGGGCGGCGTCCCGGGTGGTGCCGGTGACGATGATCAACGAGGCTCCCGCCTGCTTCGAGGCGATGACCTGGGACAGTCCCTGCTGGCCCGGCCCCTGCACGAGCACCGTGGAGTCGTAACCGACCCCCCCGGCGTTCAGTGCCCACTCGATGCCGTTGGACAAAGGCGTGACCAGCCCCGCCAGCTCGGCCGACACACCATCGGGGACCTTGTGGGTGATCGCGTTCCACGGCAGGTACATGAACTCGGCGAACCCGCCCCACAGTCGGCCGGGCTTGTCTGCGGAGGTGTAGCCGTAGCGGCGGGCCTCCGGGTTGGTCCGCCAGTCGGTGAGCTCGCAGTGCCGGTACTCCCCCGCCCGACACCACGCGCAGTGCATGCACCCCACGTAGTGCTCGACGAAGACCCGGTCCCCGACGGCCAGGCCGTGGCTGCGCAGCCACTGCTGCCCAGCCCGGGCCACGGTCCCCACGTTCTCGTGGCCCATGATCACCGGGTCGGGGAACGGCGGGGAGCTGTACCTCTTCACGTCGGTGCCGCAGATGCCGGCGACCTCCACCTGCAGCAGCGCTTCGTCCTCGCCGATCTCGGGCATCGGGAAGTCCTGCAGCTGGGTGACCCCCGGGCCGGTTCGTACCGCCGCCCGCACACGTTCTGCCATGGCTGTCTGTGCCTCCTGAGATGGTGGTCCGGCTCACGCTAACCTATGGTCCATTGGTCTGACCATGTTGACATCCGGTCCGCGGTACCCCCGCCCCGGCCGTTGAGAGGCGCAGTCGTGACCGCACCCGTCTTCACCACCGTCACCCGCACGTCCGGACCCACTGCCGCGGTCAAGGACGGATCGGTCCGGCCGGCGACCTTCGAGTTCGCCTTCGAGGAGGTCCCCGTCCTGCCGCAGGCCTTCCGGCGCATGGTGCGGACCCAGGAGTTCGACATCAGCGAGATGGCGCTGACCACCTACCTGGTCGCCAAGGAGCACGGGGTCCCCATCACCGGCATCCCGGTGTTCCTGGTCCGCGCGTTCCACCACGGCGCGATCCAGGTGCTGGCCGGCTCCGGGGTCCGGGAGCCGGCCGACCTCGTGGGCCGACGCGTGGGGGTCCACCGTGGCTACACGGTGACGACCGGGGTCTGGGCGCGCGACGTGCTGCTCCGGGAGCACGGCATCGACCCGCGGTGGATCACCTGGGTGCTGTCCGGGGACGAGCACGTCGAGCAGTACACGCCCCCCGGCAACGTCGAGCCCCTCCCGTCCGGGACGACGCTGGAGGACCAGCTGCGGGCCGGTGAGCTGGCGGCGGTGATCGGTGCCGACCTCCGCACCCCCGACATCGTCCCGCTCATCCCGGACGCGCTCGACGCCGGCCTACGCGCTCTCGACCAACGGGGAAGCTGGCCCATCAACCACCTCCTCGTCGTCCGTGACGACGTCCTGGCGGCACGACCCGGACTGGCCGTCGAGGTCTTCGAGGTCTTCAGCGAGGCCAAGCGGCGCTGGTTGGAGGAGCTGCGGGCAGGCACCCCGACCCGCGAGACGCGCGACGACCGCGTGTACCGCGCCGTCCTGGACCGGACCGGCACCGACCCGCTCCCCTACGGGATCAAGCCCAACCGGGCGGTCCTCCACGACCTCGTGCGCACCGCCGTGGACCAGCAGATCCTCACTCGTCCGGCGCCACTGGAGACCGTGTTCG
>JAOPVM010000348.1 GCA_025966215.1 Klenkia sp. | reverse complement strand
GCGGGGTCCGCGGCCAGCCATGAGGGGTCCTCGGGCGCGGCGTGGGCGGCGACCAGGCCGGCGACCAGGCCGGCGACCCGGAGCTCCTCCTGGGCGTCGTCGAGCTCGCCCAGGGCGGTCAGCACGTCGGCGTAGCCGGCACCGGTGGCCGCCCCCGTGCGGGCGGGGCGGAGCTTCCCGGTCGGTCCGAGGGGCCGGTGGGAGGGCCCTGCGTGGGCGGCCACCGGGAGGCGGGGAGGAGGGTGTCGGGGTGACGACCCAGGCATCCACCCCCCGGCGGCTGTCCGCGGTCGCGGTCCCCGGCCTGCTGCTCGCCGGCGTCCTCCTGGTCGCGTTGAACCTGCGCGGGCCGCTGGTCGCGACCGCCCCGGTGGTCGGCGACCTGCGCGCGGACCTCGACGTCGACGCCGGGACCATCGGCCTGCTCACCGCCATCCCGGTGCTCTGCTTCGGTCTGGCCGCCCCGCTGGCCTCGGCGCTGATCGCCCGCACCGGGCCGCACCGGGCGGTCCTGGTCGCCCTGGCGGGGATCCTGGCCGGCACCGTGCTGCGCTCGGTGGGCGATGCCCGCACGGCGATCGCCGGGACGGTGGTCATCGGCCTGGCCATCACGGTGGGCAACGTGGTGCTGCCGGTGGTCATCGGTCGGGACTTCCCCACCGCGCGCAACGTCGTGACGGCGGCCTACACCGCGGCGCTGAACGTGGGGTCGGCGCTGACCACCACCGCGACCGCCCCGCTGGCCGACCTGGTGGGCTGGCGCTGGGCGCTGGCGTCCTGGGGGCTCCTGGTGCTCGCCGCGGCCGTGGTGTGGACCGCCGCGCTGCGCCGGCAGCGGGTCCGCACAGCTGCCGTGGCCGCGGCCCGGGCCGCCGCCGGGGACGAGCCCGCGGTGCCCGCCGGCACCGGCCCGCGCCGCCCCGTCCTGCGACAACCCGCGGTGTGGGGGCTGACCCTGGCCTTCGGCATGCAGGCGTTCAGCTACTACGGGGTGACGGCGTGGCTGCCCAGCCTGCTGGCCGACGAGCAGGGCCTCACCCGTGCCGCGGCCGGGGCCAGCTCGTCGCTGTTCCAGGTCTTCGCCGTGGTGGGGGCCTTCGCCGTCCCGGCGTTGGTGGCCTGGTGGAAGCGGCCGGCGGCGGTGCTGCTGGCCGTGACCGCGGCCTGGGCGACCCTGCCGATCGGGCTGATCGGGGCGCCGGAGCTGTGGGCGGTGTGGTCCTCGCTCGCCGGGATCGCCCAGGGCGGCGGCATCACCGTGGTGTTCATCGCCATCGTGGCCCGCTCGCGGGACCTGGTGGAGAACCGGCGCACCTCGGCGACGGTGCAGGGCGGTGGGTACGTGATCGCCGCGACCGGGCCGCTGGTGATCGGCGCAGTGCACGACGTCTCGGGTGGCTGGACCGTCCCGATGCTGGTCATCCTGGGCGCCGTCGCCGTGATGGCGGTGGCCGGCGGGCTGTCCGCCGGCGGACGGACGGAGGGGGGCGCACGTGGCTGAGACGGCGCACGAGCTGGTGGTGCTGCGGCACGGGCAGACCGAGTGGAGCCGCAGCGGTCAGCACACCAGCGTCACCGACCTGCCGCTGCTGCCCGAGGGCGAGGAACAGGCCCGCCGGCTGCGCGAGCCGATGGCCGCCCGGCACTTCGCAGCGGTGCTGGTCAGCCCCCGCGAGCGGGCCCGGCGCACCGCCGAGCTGGCCGGACTGTCCACCGACACCGTCGATCCCGACCTGGTGGAGGTCGACTACGGCCGGTGGGAGGGCCGCACCACCCCCGACATCTCTGCCGAGCTCGGCCGCACCTGGTCCCTGTGGACCGACGGCACCGAGCCCGGTGACACCCCCGGGGAGACCCTGGCCGAGGTCGGCGCCCGGGTGGACCGGGTGCTGACCCGCGTCCGCCCCCTGCTGGTGGACGGCGACGTCGCCCTCGTCGCGCACGGACACGTGCTGCGGATCCTGACCGCCCGCTGGCTGCGCCTGGCACCGGAGGCCGGGGCGCTGTTCGCGCTGCACGCCGGGTCCTACGGCGTGCTCGGCCACGAGCACGACCGCCCCGCCCTGACCGGCTGGAACGCGGGCACCCCCCGGGCCTAGGGGACCGCGAGCTCCTCCGGTACGGCGACCGCCGGACGCACCGGTCGGCCGAACAACCAGCCCTGCCCCAGGTCGACGCCCAGGTCACGCACCTGGTCGGCGCGCTGCTCGTGCTCCACCCCCTCGGCGACGACGACGGCGTCGAGCGAGTGCGCCAGCTCCACCAGGGCACCGACCACCGCCTGCGCGGCGACGTCGTCGAGCCGGGCGACCAGCGCCTTGTCCAGCTTGACCACGTCCGGGCGCAACGCCGACACCAGTGCGAGGCTGGACCAGCCGACGCCCACGTCGTCCAGCGCCACCCGCCAGCCCAGCGAGCGCTGGTGCTCCAGGACCGCCAGCAGGTGTCCCCGGTCGCGGGCTGCGTGGGCCTCCACGACCTCGACGACGACCTGGTCGGGGCGCAGGCCAGCGTCGTGCACGGCGGCCTCGGTGCCCTCCAGGCAGACCTGGGGCCGGAAGACCGCCTCCGGCGAGCTGTTGACGTACAGGTCGGCAGCACCGAGCCAGCCCGCCGCACCGCGGATCGCGGCCTCCCGGGCCAGCCGGTCGAGCCGGTCGGTCCAGCCCGCGGCGGCGGCCAGGAAGAACAGGTCCCCCCCGCCGACCTCCCGGCCGTCCACCCGCCCGCGCAGCAACGCCTCGTGCCCCACCACCCGACCGTCGGCCAGGTCGACGACCGGCTGGTAGACCGGCCAGAGCGCGGCCTCGGTGAGCAACCCGACCTCCACGGTCACCCCGCGCCGGGCCAGCTCCACCGACAGGGTGGGGGCGGCGAGCAGCTGGGCGGCGAGCACGGCGCCGTCGTCGGAGTCCGGGTCGAGGGCCACCCGGACCGCGTCGGTCTCCGCCGAGGTCAGCTCTCGGGCCAACCGCGCGAAGAGCTGGTCGAACCGTCGTCCGTCCAGGGGGCGTGAGTCCTCCACCACGTCCAGGAGGCCCGGCGTCGTCTCGGCGTTCAGGCCCAGGGCAGTCGCGGACCGGGCCACCATCGGCAGCACGTGGTCCAGCGGGGTGGCCAGCAACAACCGCCGCACCCGCCGGGGCGCCGGCCACCCCGGGCGCAGGTCGTCGGCGGGTCCGCTCACCCGCCGAGGATGACCGACCCGCTCGGACACGGTCGGCAGGCGCGCGGGTGCCAGACTCGCGGCGGTGTCAACACCGGCGTTGGCAACCCGGGTCGGTGCGGTGTGAGCTGCCCCACCAACACCGGCGTGTCGGAACGCAGCAGGACGGCGTGGACGGTCGTCGAGGATCTTTCGGTCTAAAGTCTTGAACATGGCAGCTCTCACCTCCACGGAGGCCCCGCGCTCCAGCCGCGGTGGCCGCCCGCGCGACCCCTCCCGTGACGGCGTCATCCGGGCGGCCATCCTGCGACTCCTCGCCGACGTCGGGTACAACGCCCTGACGATGGACGCGGTGGCCGCCGAGGCCGGTGTCGGCAAGGCGACCATCTACCGCCGCTGGCGCACCAAGTCCGACCTCGTCGTCGACACGATCGCCGAGATGAACCGGGCCGAGACCTCCACCCCGGACACCGGTGCTCTCGAGGGCGACCTCCGCGAGCTGCTGCGCTCCCTCGTGCACGTGGTCAACGGCCCGCTCGGCGCGGCCACGCTGTCCCTGCTCTCCACCCTCCCCCACCAGCCCGCGCTGGCCGAGGCCTTCCGCAACGGCCCGCTCGGCCAGTGGACCGAGGCCTTCCGCGAGGTCTGGGGCCGGGCCGAGGCCCGGGGCGAGGTCCGCGAGGGCCTGGTCGGTTCCACGATCGCCGACGCTGCCTCTGCCCTGGTCGTGCAGCGGTGGCTGCTCACCGGCGAGCCCCTGGACGAGTCCTACGCCGACTCGATCGTCGACACCGTCGTCCTCCCCCTGGTCCGGGAGCGCCGCCCCAGCGGGAGTTGACCACCGGGCCGCGAGGCCCCCACCGTCCGGCGCGGCCCGTCCTCTCCCCCGGGGGGCGGGTCGCTGCCACGTCCGGGGTCGGTACGGCCCCTCAGCTGCTCGCGCTGAACCGCCGCAGCCGCAGGCTGTTGCCCACCACGAGCACCGAGGACGCCGCCATCGCCAGCCCGGCCAGCACCGGGTTGAGGAACCCCAGCGCCGCCAGCGGGATCAACGCCACGTTGTAGGCGAAGGCCCAGAACAGGTTGGCCTCGATGGTGGCCAGCGTCCGCCGCGACAGCCGTACCGCGTCCACCGCCGCGGACAGGTCGGCGCGCACCAGGGTGAGGTCAGCAGCCTCGATGGCCGCGTCGGTGCCGGTCCCCATGGCCAGTCCGAGGTCGGCCCGGGCCAGGGCCGGGGCGTCGTTCACCCCGTCACCCACCACGGCCACGACCCGCCCCCGGGCCTGCAGGTCGCGGACGACGTCGACCTTGCCCTCGGGCAGCACCCCGGCGACCACCTCGCCGGCATCGGGGTCCAGACCCACCTGGCGGGCCACGGACGCCGCGGCCCCGGCGTTGTCGCCGGTGACGAGCACCGGGGCCAACCCGAGGTCCCGCAGCGCGGCGATCGCCGCGGCACTGCTGGGCTTGACGGTGTCGGCCACGACGCACAGCCCGAGCACCGCGCCGTCCACCGCGACCAGCACTGCGGTCCGCCCGGCGTCCTCGGCCCGGGTGACCGCGGCGGCCAGGTCGGCCGACGGCGGGCCGGGCATCTCACCGACGCGCCCGACGACGACGGCGCGTCCCTCCACGGTGCCGGTGACGCCCCTGCCCCCCCGGTTGGCGAAGTCGGCGACCTCGGGCAACGGCTGGTCGGCGGCCCGGACGAGGGCCCGGGCGATCGGGTGCTCGGAGGCGGCCTCGACCGCGGCGGCGAACCGGAGCGTGTCGGGGTGCCCGACCGTCTCGATCAGCGCCATCTCGCCGGTGGTCACGGTGCCGGTCTTGTCCAGCACGACGGTGTCGACCCGGCGGGTGGACTCCAGCACCTCGGGGCCCTTGATCACGATGCCGAGCTGGGCCCCACGACCGGTGCCGACCAGCAGCGCGGTGGGGGTGGCCAGGCCCAGCGCGCAGGGACAGGCGATGACCAGCACGGCGACGGCGGAGGTGAACGCGGCGGCCACGTCGCCGGTGACCAGCAGCCAGGCCGCGAGCGTCGCCAGGGCGATCGCGAGCACGACGGGGACGAAGACCGCCGACACCCGGTCGGCCAGCCGCTGGACGGGTGCCTTGCCGCTCTGCGCGGCGGTGACCAGCCGACCGAGCGCGGCCAGCGTGGTCTGCGCGCCGACCCGGTCGGCCTCGACGACCAGCCGGCCACCGACGTTCACCGTCGCGCCGGTGACCCGGTCGCCGACGCCGACCTCGACCGGCACGGACTCCCCGGTGAGCATCGAGGCATCGACGGCCGACGACCCGGAGACGACCACGCCGTCGGTGGCGACCTTCTCCCCCGGCCGGACGACGAAGCGGTCGCCGACCACGAGCCGGGCCGCCGGCACCCGGACCTCCCGCCCGTCCCTGAGCACCGCGGCGTCCTTGGCCCCCAGGGTGAGCAGCGCCCGCAGCGCGGACCCCGACCGGCGCTTGGCCCGGGACTCCGCGTACCGCCCGGCCAGCAGGAAGACGGTGACGGCGGCAGCCACCTCGAGGTAGAGCTCGCTGGTCCCGGCGCCCTGCTCGGCCAGCAGGTGGAACTCCATCCGCATGCCCGGTGTCCCGGCGTCGCCGAGGAACAGCGCGTAGAGCGACCACAGGTAGGCCGCGACGATGCCGATCGAGACCAGGGTGTCCATCGTGGAGGCACCGTGCCGGGCGTTGACCACCGCGGCCCGGTGGAAGGGCCAGGCCCCCCAGACGGCGACCGGGCTGGCCAGGGTGAGCGCCAGCCACTGCCAGTTCTCGAACTGCAGCGGCGGGACCATCGACAGCAGCAGCACCGGCAGGGCGAGGGCAGCGCACACCACGAGGCGCTGGCGCAGCGCGCGGTCCTCCGCCGTCGGGGCGTCGTCGTCCGGCTCGGGCTCGTCGTCCTGGGCGGGCGGGGCCGGCAGCGCGGCCGCGTACCCGGCGGCGGCCACGGTGGCCAGCAGTCGGTCGGTGTCCACCGTGCCCGGGTCGTAGCGCACCGTGGCGGCCTCGGTGGCGTAGTTGACCGTGGCCTGCACCCCGGCGACCTTGTTGAGCTTGCGCTCGATCCGGTTCGCGCAGCTGGCGCAGGTCATGCCGGTGATCTCCAGCCGCACCTCGGTGTGGGTGTCGGCGTCCCCGACCGCGGCGCTCATGCCGGGTCCGCGGTGTACCCGGCCTCCACCACGGCCGCCTGGACCTGCTCGGTGGTGACGCCCTGCCCGGTGACCCGCAGGGTCGCGCTGTCCAGGTCGACGTCCACGCCGGTGACGCCGTCGAGCTCGGACACCTCCTCGGTGACGGAGGCGACGCAGTGCTGGCAGGTCATGCCGGTGACGGTGAAGGTCTGGGTCTGCACGGGGGTCTCCTGGGTTCGGGGTGGGTCAGCGCCGCACGAGGCGGGCGATCGCGGCCGAGGCCTCGGCGATCTTGGCGTCGGCGGCGGCGCCGTCGTCCTGGGCGCTGCTGGCGACGGCGTCGCGCACGCAGTGGCCCAGGTGGTCCTCGAGCAGGCCCAGGGCGACGGCCTGCAGCGCACTGGTCGCCGCGGAGACCTGGGTCAGGACGTCGATGCAGTAGGTGTCCTCCTCGACCATCCGGGCGATGCCCCGGACCTGTCCCTCGACCCGCTTCAACCGGGCGAGCACCTGGTCCTTGTTGCCCTCGTAGCCGGTCACACCGCCGAACATACCCCTAGGGGGTACGGGTTTCCACCCGTCACCAGCCGCGGGTGCCCGGCTCCCCCTTGAACGGACCCACCACGTCGTCGGTGATCCAACCGCCGTAGAAGTCCCCGGCCTGGGCCCGCACGATCTCCCCGTCCACGGTCGCCCGGTCCAGCTTCGAGGGGTAGAACGCCACGGCACCACGCAGGGGCCGGTAGCCCTCCGTGGGGTCCTCGTAGCTCCAGCCGACCGCGGGGAACCGCACGCCGTCGACCACGGCGTCCCAGTAGGTGGCCACGCCCTTCCACTCGCACCAGCTCGCACCGGACGCCTTCTCCAGCACGCCCTCGGCGATGTCGGCGCGGGGGACGTAGAAGACCGGTGGGTGGCTGGTCTCGCAGACCCGGGCGGCGCCGGTGGTGCTGGCGATCAGGCGGCCGCCGAGCACGACCTCGACACGGCGGGCGGTGACGTCGGCGGAGGGGGGCCGGGGGTAGTCCCAGACCGACTCCTGACCGGGGCCGACGGGGTCGGGGCGTGGGTGCATCACGCCTGGAGTGTGCGCCGTGTCAGCGGTTGCGGTGCCGGATCTTCTGCACGACGACCACGGTGACGAGCAGCCCGACGGCAGCCATCGCGGCCTGCCCGGCCGGGGTGGTCAGGAAGTGCTGTGCCCGGGCCTGGGCCTGGGCGGTCAGCCGCTTCGGGCTGCCCCGGTAGACGAGCTGGTCGAGAGTGGCCGCCAACGACTCGCGGGCGGCGTCGATCTCCTGCTGGATCTGCTCGGGGCTGCGTGGCACGGGCACAGCCTGCCACGTCCGGCCCGGGCGCACCGCCCAGCCGGGACCGCTCAGCCCAGCTGCTCCATCACCTCGGCGCGGAACTGGGCCAGGAACTGGTCCCGGGTGACCCCGCGACGCTCGGCCTCCCGCTCGCACAGCATCGCCACCACCAGCGAGGACTGCCGCACGACGTCGGCCCGCAGGTCCTCGTCCAGCCCGGCGATGATCGTCGTCCAGCCCGCCCAGTCGCCGTCGCCGGCGGCCTCGGCCATCTCCAGCACCACACCGAAGCGGCGCAGCGCCTCCAGGTCAGCCATGCCAGGGACGGTAACCCGACCACCTCCTAGACTCCCCGGCGCGCGGGAGTGGTGTAACGGCAGCCACGCCAGCCTTAGGAGCTGGTGCCTTCGGGCGTGCGGGTTCGACTCCCGCCTCCCGCACTCGACGACCCCGGAGGCACCCGTGAGCGCACGTCTGCAGGAGCTGGCCTTCCGGGAGACCCCGATGGGCGAGATCAGCCTGCGTCGCCGTCGCGACCCGCAGCTGGGCGTGGACGTGTACGAGGTGAAGCTGGGCGAGGAGTTCCTCATGTCCAGCGCCTTCACCGAGGGCGAGGTGCAGCTGGCCCGGCTCGGGCTCGCCGAGGCCGGGCCCGGGCCGCTGGACGTCGTCGTCGGCGGGCTCGGCCTGGGGTACACCGCGCAGGCCGCGCTGGCCGACCCCCGGGTCGCCTCGCTGACCGTGGTCGAGGCGCTCGAGGACGTCATCGACTGGCACCGTCGAGACCTGCTGCCCGACACCGTCGGGCTGGCCGCCGACCCCCGGGTGCGGCTGGTGCACGGGGACTTCTTCGCCCGGGTCGCCGCCGGCGCCCTGGACCCGGGGCAGCCGGGCCGGCGCTTCGACGCCGTCCTGCTCGACGTCGACCACACCCCGACCCACCACCTGCACCCCAGCCACGCCGGCTTCTACTCCCCCGGCGGGCTGCGCCGGCTGCTCGCCCTGCTCCGCCCGGGCGGGGTGTTCGCGCTGTGGTCCGACGTCGGTGACGACGCGTTCGCCGCGACCCTGGCCGGCGTGGCCACGCACAGCGCCGTGCACGAGGTGGTCTTCCCGAACCCGCTGACCGGGGGGACGTCGTCGAACGTGGTCTTCACCGCCCGGTGACTCCCCCGGGCGGGTGAGCCGGGCGCCACTCACCTCCCGTGACCGGTCCGGGGTGCCGACCCCGTACGGGTGACCACCTCCGTGCGCCCCGACCCGGGGGAGGACGACGCCGCCGTGGTCCGCGGCCCCACGCCGGCCACCCCGGTCGCCCGGGAACGTCGGCTGGGCGACGTCCTGGTCGACACGCGCGTGATCACCGATGAGCAGCTCGCCGAGGGCCTGACCCAGGCCGCCCGGGTCGGGGAACCCCTGGGCAGCGTGCTGCTGGCCAAGCAGTGGATCACCCGCCGGCAGCTCTACGTGGCCCTGGCCGAGGTCTGGGGCGCCGAGATGGCGTTCGTCGACCCGGTCGAGGTCGACCCCGACCTGGCCCAGCTCTTCCCCTACCCGATGCTGGCCCGCGAGACCTGGGTGCCGCTGCGCACCGAACGCGACGAGGACGGCGAGCTGCAGGTCGTCGTCGCCACCGCCGGCCGCCCGTCGGCGCACATCGCCCAGCAGGTCGTCGAACGCACCGGGATCGCGCGGGTGCACCAGGTCGTCACCACCGACTGGGACGTCCAGCGCGCGCTGCGCACGGTCTGGCGCGAGGAGGTGGTGCACGAGGCGGTGTCCTCGCTGGCCGAACGCCGTCCCGACGAGTCGGCCTCCACGGTCTTCACCTGGCAGCAGGTGGCCGCGGCCGGCGTCGTCCTCCTCGCCGTCCTGACCGGGCTGGTGCTCGAGGCCCCCACCACGATCGTCGTCCTGCTGGCGGTGGTGAACGTGACCATCGGGCTCTCGGTCGGGGCGAAGGCGCTGATCAGCACGGTGGGGACGGCGTCGGAGACCGTCGAGCAGGTCACCGAGGAGGAGGTCGCGGCACTGGTCGACGCCGAGCTGCCGCGCTACACGATCCTGGTGCCGGTCTACCGGGAGGCCGGCATCGTCGGCCTGCTGATGAAGAACCTGTCCTCGCTGGACTACCCCCGGGAGAAGCTGGAGATCCTGCTCCTGCTGGAGGAGGACGACCCGGAGACCCTGCAGGCCGCCCTCGCCGCCGCGCCGCCGGACATCGTCCGCATCCTCGTGGTGCCGCACTCGCTGCCCAAGACCAAGCCGCGGGCGTGCAACGTGGGCCTGGCCTTCGCCCGCGGCGACCTGGTGGTCATCTACGACGCCGAGGACCGCCCCGACCCCGACCAGCTCAAGAAGTCCGTGGTGGCCTTCGCCAAGGGCGGGGACGACCTGGTGTGCGTGCAGGCGGCGCTGAACTACTTCAACGCCGAGGAGAACCTGCTCACCCGCATGTTCACCCTCGAGTACTCCTCGTGGTTCGACTACACGCTGCCCGGCCTGGACGCGATGCGGCTGCCCATCCCGCTGGGCGGCACCAGCAACCACTTCCGGGCCGACATGCTCCGCGAGCTCGGTGGCTGGGACCCCTTCAACGTCACCGAGGACGCCGACCTGGGCGTCCGCTCCTCGGCCCGGGGTGGCCGGGTCACGGTGGTCAACTCGACCACCTACGAAGAGGCCAACATGGCCGTCGGCAACTGGATCCGCCAGCGCAGCCGCTGGATCAAGGGCTACATGCAGACGTTCCTGGTGCACACCCGGCACCCGCTGCGGCTGGTCCGCCAGATCGGCCTGCGCCAGGCGATCGGCTTCCTGCTGACCATCGGCGGCACCCCGGCCACCTTCCTGCTCACCCCGCTGCTGTGGGTGCTGTTCGTGCTGTACCTGGCGATGCCGCAGTGGTTCGCCCCGGTGCTGCCGCCGTGGCTGATGTACGTCAGCCTGGCCAACCTGCTCATCGGCAACGGGATGATCGTCTACCTCAGCCTGCTGGCCGGGTTCAAGCGACGCACCTACGGCCTGGTCGGCTACGCCCTGCTCTCCCCGTTCTACTGGATGCTGCACTCGGTGGCCTCCTACAAGGCGGCCTGGCAGCTGGTGACCAACCCCTTCTACTGGGAGAAGACCCAGCACGGGCTCACCAGCCACACCCAGGACGACGACGCCCGGGACGAGGGCGCGCCACCCGCCGAGCCCGCCACCCCCGGGGTCGGCGAGACCGCCTCCGTCGCCGCAGGCCCGGTGCGTGAGCGGGTACCCGCCGCCCTCG
>JAOPVM010000335.1 GCA_025966215.1 Klenkia sp. | reverse complement strand
CTGTCGAACCGCCGCGAGCTGTCGCGCTGGGCGGCGGCCCGCCGGCTGGTCTAGGAGAGGCGCTCGGCCAGCAGGACGGGGATGACCCGCTCGGTCTTCTCCTGGTACTCCGCGTAGGGCGGGAAGGCCGCGACGGCCCGCTCCCACCAGACCGCCTTCTCCTCGCCGGTGATCTCGCGGGCGGTGCCGTCCCAGACGCGGTCACCGTCCTGCACGGTCACCTGGTCAGGGTGCGCCGTGAGGTTGAAGTACCAGGTCGGGTGCTTGGGCGCTCCGCCCTGACTGGCGACCATCGCGTAGACGCCGTCGTGCTCGACCTTCATCAGCGGGTTCTTGCGGATCTTCCCGCTCTTGGCCCCGCGCGTGGTGAACACCACGACGGGCTCGGGGCGGTTCGGGAGGGTGTTGGCCTCCCGGCCGCCGGTGCGCTCGTAGGTCTCGACCTGGTCGCGGACCCACTTCTCCGGGCTGGGCTCGTACTCGCCTTCCAGTGGCATGTCCCGACCCTAGAGCGCCGGGACGTCGTCCGCACCGTTCTGGAACGCACGGTCAAGAACCGGGCTAGGGTCGGTGCATGGCCCGCCCCCGCGGCTTCGACGAGGCAGGTGCCGTGCGCGCCGCAGCCGGGGTCTTCGCCGCCCGGGGTTACCCGGGCACCAGCGTCGAGGACCTGGTCAGCGCCCTGGGCATCCACCGGGGCTCGCTCTACGCGGCGTTCGGCAGCAAGCGCGCGTTGTACCTGCGGGTGCTGACCGAGCACGTGCACGCCCTGCCGGGCGGCGACCTCACCCTGCTGGTGCGAGCCGCGGTGGAACGCGCACGGGTGGACGACGACGTCGCCGTCCTGGTCGCGGCCGGCCTCGACCGTCTGCGCCCGACCACCGACGACCTGCCCGGCCTCCTCGGCCGGGAGCTGCTCGCACACGCCACCCGACGACCGGAGGGACCAGGACCAGGATCGACGTGACCCCGACCACCTCGTGGTGCGGCTGCGCGGGCGGGACCGCTGCTGGGTGCTCGAGCGTCGGATCGCCGTCCCGCTGTCGGCCACCCGCGGCGCCGGCAGGTGGTGGGGCAGGTCGGGGACCAGGCTGCCGGCGACCAGCGCCGACGCCGGCAGACCGGTGCGCGGGAACGGCAGCACCGCGCCCGGGTGGCTCCGCGTGCACGGCCCGGGCCCGGCAGCGCGACGTTCACGGACCAGCCCCTGCCACGCGGGGGATCGGCCTCCCGTACGTCGCCTGGAGCGACGGGACGCCGCTGGGCGGGCCCTGCGCCTTCTCGGTGCTGCGGGCATCCTGGCCGATCCCACCGACAGTCCGGTGGACCCCGCCCGCTGTTGTCGCTCATCCCGGCGACCGGCAGGGTGGGTCCCACACGGGACGAGCGAGAGGAGCGCGACATGGTGGACTTCGGGAAGATCGCGAAGCAGGCGCAGCAGGCACTGAGCGACAGCGCCGGGAAGCTCGAGACCGCGGTGAAGGACAACGCCGCCAAGATCGAGGGCGCGGTCGACCGGGCCGGGCAGTTCGCCAAGGACACGTTCCCGGACAAGGCAGCCCAGATCGACCAGGCGGCCAGCAAGGCCAAGGGCGCCGTCCCCAAGCACGAGGACGCGACCGGCACCCCGCTGAGCAGCGTGCCCAGCCCGGTGCAGACCCCGCCGCCGACCACGCAGCCGACGGACACCCCGCCGGACCCCTCGGCCACCCCCGAGGTGGACCGCACCGCCGCCGAGGCCGCCGGGGTGCAGTCGACCTCGCCGTCCAGCGCCGGGTTCGCACCGCCGGCGCCGTCGCCGACCCCCGAGGTCGACCGCATCGTCCGCGACCAGGGCTGACCCGGCCGACGACGAGCGACCCAGGGCCGGACGACGACGTGAGCGCACCGCAACAGACCCCGAGCGACCCGACCCCCGGCGAGGGGGTGGACCCGGTCGCGGCGGAGATCGCCGCGGGGTACGCGTTCACCGGTCCGGCCCTGGAGTTCGGCTCCGTGGTGCACGGCGGGAAACCGCACCCCGGCGCCCAGGTGCGGGTGCCCTTGTCGATGATGAACCGCCACGGCCTCATCGCCGGGGCGACCGGCACCGGCAAGACCAAGACCCTCCAGCTGCTGGCCGAGCAGCTCTCCGCGCAGGGCGTGCCCGTGGTGCTGGCCGACGTGAAGGGCGACCTGACCGGACTCGCCCAGCCCGGCGCGGGCTCCGACCGGCTCACCCAGCGGGCCGCCGACACCGCCGACACCTGGACCCCCACCGGCTTCCCCGTGGAGTTCCTGGCCCTGGGCGGGCTGGGCACCGGGGTGCCGGTGCGCTCGACGATCACCGACTTCGGCCCGGTGCTGCTGTCCAAGGTGATGGACCTCAACGCCACCCAGGAGAGCTCACTGGGCCTGGTGTTCCACTACGCCGACTCCGCCGGGCTGCCGCTGCTGGACCTCAAGGACCTCCGCGCGGTCATCACCTGGCTGATCAGCCCCGAGGGCAAGGCCGACCTGCAGGGCCTGGGTGGGCTGAGCAAGGCCACCGCCGGGGTCATCCTGCGCAACCTGATCGCCCTGGACGACCTCGGTGGCGACGTCTTCTTCGGCGAGCCCGAGTGGCAGACCACCGACCTCATCCGCACCGCCCCCGACGGCCGTGGCGTGATCAGCTCGGTCGAGCTCACCGAGGTGCAGGACCGCCCCGCACTGTTCTCCACCTTCCTCATGTGGCTGCTGGCCGACCTGTTCGAGGAGCTGCCCGAGGTCGGCGACGTCGACAAGCCGAAGCTGGTCTTCTTCTTCGACGAAGCACACCTGCTGTTCACCGGGGCCAGCAAGGCGTTCCTGGAGTCGGTCACCCAGACCGTCCGGCTGATCCGCTCCAAGGGGGTCGGGGTCTTCTTCGTGACGCAGAACCCCACCGACGTGCCCACCCCGGTGCTCGGCCAGCTGGGCAACCGGGTGCAGCACGCGCTGCGGGTGTTCACCCCCGACGACGCCACCGCGCTGAAGAAGACGGTCAAGACCTACCCCACGTCCACCGCCTACGACGTCGCCGAGACGCTCACCTCGCTGGGCACCGGGGAAGCGGTGATCACGGTGCTCTCCGAGCGGGGGGCACCGACCCCGGTGGCCTGGACGATGGTGCGGGCGCCGCGCTCGTTCATGGGCCAGATCGACCCGGCCGTCCAGCAGCAGGCCGTGGCATCGTCCCCGCTGCACGCGAAGTACGCGACCGCGGTGGACCGGGAGTCGGCCTACGAGCAGCTCGCCGCGCGGCTGGCCCCAGCGCCGGCTCCCCCGGCGCCGGCTCCGGCACCCGCACCGAGGCCCGCCCCCCGACCCGACAGCTGGCGCGAACCCGACCTCGGCCGCGCCGCGCCCCCGCCCGGCCGCCGGGAGCGCACTCCTGAGCCCGCGCCCGACCTGATGAGCCGGGTTCTGGGCTCCTCGGCGTTCCGGTCCTTCACCCGGTCGGCCGCCTCGGCCCTCGGTCGGGAGATCACCCGCGGCGTCTTCGGCACCCGACGACGACGCTGAGGGACGGTCAGCCGTTGGGCGGGCGGATCAGGCTCACCAGCACCAGACCGGCGAAGACGATCCCGAACAGCAGCACCGAGGACTGACCGAGCAACCACGAGGTCAGCCCGGCGCCCAGCAGGCAGAGGGCGCCGAGCACCGCGAGCGTGACGAACCTGCCCTCCGCCAGCGACACCGTTGCTCCTCCCACCGGGTGAGAGCGCAGCCTGACACCGGAGGGTCACAGGCCCGTCACGGTCGCGAGAGCGTCACCGACCCGTGACCTGCCGGGCCCGCCGAGCGGATCACGACCGCGGACGGCACGATCCGGTGTCGACCCAGCACGAGGAGGAACCGTGGAACCCAGCCCCGCCCCCCGGGTGGTCGTGCGCGGCGAGATCACCCTCCGGGTGCCGCCGTCGCACGCCACCCTGAGCATCACCGCGACCGGCCGCGACCGCCGCCAGGACCGCGCCCTGGCCCAGCTGGGCGAGCACCAGCAACGGGTGACGGCACTGCTGGAGGAGTTCAGCGCGCTGGTGACCCGGCACTCCACCGCCGGGGTGTCGGTGCGCCCGGAGCTGGCCGAGAGGAACCGGGTCACCGGGTACGTCGCGAGCGTGACCACCCAGGCGCGGCTGGACGACGTCGACCGGGTCGGGGAGGTCGCGGTCGCCGCGGCCGGGCTGGAGGGCTGCTCGCTGTGGGGCCCCAGCTGGCGGCTGGACCGGGACGCACCCGAGTACGCCCAGGCCCGCACCGAGGCGATCGGCGAGGCTCTGACCCGGGCCCGCGGGTACGCCGCCGCAGTGGGGAGCACCATCACCGGGCTGGTCGAGTTGCGCGACGTCGGCACCGCCACCGCCGCCCCGATGGCCTTCGCCGCACGAGGGGTGCGGGTGCGCGGGGCTGCCGCACCGGCACCCGAGCTGGACCTCGAGCCCACGCAGCAGGAGGTGCACGGCGCCGTCGAGGCCGTCTTCACCCTCTCGCCGCCCGACCTGGACGCACTGGCATGAGGTACCGCGAAGGTGCCGACGTCGACACCTCCGGCGTGCAGGACCGCCGGGGCGGGGGCGGCGGACGAGGAGGTGGCCGCGGGCTGGCCGTCGGCGGCGGCGGACTGGGCGTCGTCGGGCTGATCGTGGTCGTGCTGTTCCAGGTGCTCGGCGGCGGTGGGGGCAGCGGCGGTGGGTCGTCATCCGCGCTGTCGGACGTGCTCGGGGGCCTGCAGCAGGGCCAGACCGCGGACAACACCGCCCTGGAGGCGGCCTGCCAGGACGGCGAGGACGCCAACTCCTCGGTCGACTGCGCCACCGCGGCCAACATCGACTCCATCCAGGACTACTGGGAGCAGACGCTGGACGGGTACGTCCGCACCGACACCGTCTTCTTCTCCGGCCAGGTGCAGACCCGGTGCGGCGGGGCGACCTCGGGGTCGGGGCCGTTCTACTGCCCGGCCGACCAGCTCGTCTACATCGACCTGTCGTTCTTCGACGACCTGCAGAGCCGGTTCGGCGCCGAGGGCGGGCTGTTCGTCAACGCCTACGTGATCGCCCACGAGTACGGCCACCACGTGCAGAACCTGCTGGGCACCAACGCCCAGGTGCAGCCCGGGGAGACCGGCCCGACCAGCGGCACGGTCCGGCTGGAGCTGCAGGCCGACTGCTACGCCGGCACGTGGGCCGACCACGCCGAGACGGTGCCCGACGCCTCCGGCCAGCCGCTGATCGCCGAGATCACCCAGGCCGACATCGACGGTGCGCTGGACGCCGCCGGCCGGATCGGCGACGACTTCATCCAGACCGAGCTGGGCGGGGGGACCGTCGACCAGTACGCGTTCACCCACGGCTCCTCGGAGCAGCGGCAGCGCTGGTTCACCACCGGCTACGAGAGCGGTGACCCGAACGCGTGCGACACCTTCGGCACCGACGACCTGGGATGAGCGACCTCACCGTCACCGTCGACGGCTCCCTGGCCACCCTCACCATCGACCGGGCCGACAAGCGCAACGCGATGACCGGCGCCATGTGGGCCGCCGTCCCCGGGCTGCTGGCCGGGCTGGCCGCCGACCCCCGGGTGCGGGTGCTGGTGGTGACCGGCGCCGGCCCGTCGTTCTGCGCCGGGGCCGACATCGCCGACCTGCTCGGCGGACCCGACCCTGCCGACCCGATGGCGCAGCTGCGGGCGGCGAACCTGGCCGCCCAGCACGCGCTGCGCACCTTCCCGCACCCCACGATCGCGATGGTCCGCGGGCACTGCATCGGCGGCGGCGTGGAGATCGCGGCCTGTTGCGACCTCCGGTTCACCGATGACACCGGGGTCTTCGGGGTCACCCCGGCCAAGGTGGGCGTGGTCTACCCGGCCGAGCCCACCCGGGCGCTGCTGGACCTGGTCGGGCCGGCGACGACCAAGCTGCTGCTGTTCAGCGGCGAGCTGTTGGACGCGGCCGAGGCCCTGCGGGTCGGCCTGGTCGACAAGCTGCTCGCCCCGGACGCGCTGGAGCCGGAGGTGCTGCGCTTCGCCGAGGTGCTGGCCTCCCGGTCGGCCCTCACCCAGCGGGCCAGCAAGGAGGTGGTCACCGCCCTCACCCACGGCGCGGACGCCGACGCGGTGGCCGGTCGCTGGTACGGCGAGACGATCTCCAGCGGCGAGCTGGCCGAGGGGGTGGCCGCCTTCGCCGAGCGCCGTCCGCCCCGGTTCCGGTGGTCACGCCCAGGAAGCGCCCACGGCTGACCGGCGTGGACCACCCCATGCCCACCATCGGCACCACGGGGCCGGCCTGATCGGCTCCCAGCTCGCCCGGATCCCCACCGACGCCGGCTACGACGCCGGCTACGACGTCGTCATCGCCACCTCCCGTCTCCGCGGCCACGGCCGCCGAGGCAGGGGCGCCCGGCGGGGTCGTCGTCCTCACCGTCCCGCGGAAGAACCCGGGCGACGTCCCGGTCGAGCCGCCGGCCGGCACGACCGTGATCGACACGGACAACCACCACCTCGGCCGGCGGAGATCCAGTGGGACACCCCCGGTCACGGCCCGGAGCACGACGTGGAGCAGCGGCGCCAGGCGACCGCGGAGGCCGGGCTCTACGGCGACAGGTGAGCCTCGTCGGCCTCGACGGCGGCGTTCCACTCCGGCTTCTCGGCCTGCCAACGGTCCTCGGTGCGACCGAGCCGCCAGTAGCCCGACACGCTCATCCGGTCGCGCGGCAGGTCCAGCTCGGCCCGCAGGAACCGCCGCAGCTCGCGGACGAAACCGGCCTCACCGTGCACGAAGGCGTGCGGGGTGCCGGCCGGGCGCTGCGCGGACAGCACCGCCGCGGTCAGCGCCGCACCCACCGGCTGCCAGCCGCGGTGCACCCAGGTGACCCCGGGCAGGTCCTGCTCGTCGGCCGGGCCCTCCACCTCGACGAACACCTGGGCCGGGACGGCGTCGGGCAGCCTGGGCAGTGCGGCCGCGATCGCCGGCAGTGCGGAGTCGTCGCCCACCAACAGGTGCCAGTCGGCGTCGGCAGCCGGGGCGTAGGCGCCGCCCGGGCCGGCGAACTGCAGCTGGTCACCGGGCCGGGCGGCGCAGGCCCAGGGCCCGGCCACCCCGTCGTCCCCGTGCGTGACGAAGTCGATGGTGAGCTCGCCGGCGGCGGCGTCCCACTCCCGGACGGTGTACGTGCGGCTGACCGGCCACAGCTCGGGAGCGTGCTCGGCCTGCACGGCCTCGGCGTCGAAGGGCGCGCCGTAGGGCGCTCCCTTCGGGGGGAGCTGGAGCTTCACGTAGTGGTCGGTGAAGGCGCCGGCGCCGAAACCGGTCAGCGACTCCCCGCCCAGGACCACGCGGACGAGGTGCGGGGTGACCCGCTCGGTGCGGACGACGGTGCCCACCCGGGTGGCCCGCCGCTTCCTCGGTGCCTGCGTCACGCGCTCTCCTCGGTTAGGGTCCCCTAACCCTACGCCCGGGCTCAGACGAAGGCGGAGAGGCCCGTGATCGAGCGGCCCACGATGAGGGTGTTCATCTCGCGGGTGCCCTCGTAGGAGTACAGCGCCTCGGCGTCGTTGAAGTACCGGATGACGTTGTTCTCCAGCACGATCCCGTTGCCCCCGAAGAGCTCGCGGGCCATCGCCACGGTCTCCCTGCCCCGGGCGGTGACGTAGCTCTTGGCCAACGCCGCCTGGTCGTCGCGCAGGTCGTCGGTCTCCTGCAGCTGGGCGATCCGCACCACCATGCCGAGCGAGGCGGTGACGTTGCCGAGCATCCTGGCCAGCAGGTCCTGGACGAGCTGGAAGCTGCCGATCGGCTTGCCGAACTGCATGCGCTCCTTGGCGTAGGCGACCGCGTACTCGTAGGCGCCCATCTGGCAGCCCACCCCGGACCACGCGACTCCGCCCCGGGTGACCTTGAGGACCTTGTTGACGTCGGTGAAGGTGTTGCCGCCCTCGAGCTTGTGGTCGGCCGGGATGCGGCAGTCGGTGAAGACGAGATCGGCGTTCTGCACGGTGCGCAGCGCGAACTTGTCCTCGATCTTCGACGCGGTGAACCCGGGGGTGCCCTTGTCGACGACGAAGGTCTTCACCTCGTCGTCGGCCTCGTCGCGGGCGAAGACGATGACGTGGTCGGCGAAGGTGCCGTTGCCGATCCACCGCTTGGCGCCGTCGAGCACCCACTCGTCGCCGTCCCGGCGGGCGGTGGTGCGCAACCCGCGGGCGACGTCGGAACCGCCCTCGGGCTCGGTCAGCGCGAACGCGCCGATCCTGGTCATCGCCATCATCTCGGGGATCCACCGCTGCCGCTGCTCCTCCGAGCCCAGGATCATGATCGAGCCCATGGCCAGGCCGTTGTGCACGCCGAGGAAGGTCGCGATCGAGGGGTCGACGCGGGCCAGCTCGAGGGCCTGGAAGCCGCCGTACATCTTCGACGCCGGCACCCGCCCGTCCCACTCGTAGGCCCGGCCGACGGCGTCGATGGCGGCGAACTCCGGGATGAGGTCCATCGGGAACTCCGCCGCCGCCCAGGCCTCGTTCACCCGCGGGGTCACCTTCTCGGCGAGGAACTGCCGCAACGTGAGCAGCTCCTTGCGCTCCTGGTCGGACAGCAGGGTCTCGTAGCCGAAGAAGTCCCCGGTCAACAGGTCAGCGGTCATGGTGCAGCACTCCTCGGTGACGACGGCGTCGGACTCGATCGTCCGCCGGTCACCCGCCGGCAGCCACTCCACCCGCTGCCGGTCGGGGTGACCCTCCCCCCAGGCTCACCGACGATCACCCACCGACTCCGGGAGCACCCGTGCGGTGCGGCAGGGGCTCCTGCTGGGCGTGAGCGCCCAGCACGGGGGCCGGCGCGAGCGTCTGACGGACCCCCGACGGCGAGGTCCTGCGGGCAGCGGTGGAGGGGCCGCAGCACGCCTCTAGCCTGAGCCCATGGTCTCCCTGGGCACCCCGCTGTCTCCCTCGGCCACCCGCGTGATGCTGCTGGGCAGCGGTGAGCTGGCCAAGGAGGTGCTGATCGCGCTGCAACGGCTGGGCGTGGAGACCATCGCCGTCGACCGGTACGAGCACGCTCCGGGCCACCAGGTGGCCCACCACGAGCGGACGATCACCATGAGCGACCCCGCCCAGCTGCGCGCGCTGATCGAGGCCGAGCGGCCCGACGTCGTCGTCCCGGAGATCGAGGCCATCGCCACCCCGACCCTGGTCGAGCTGGAGGCCGAGGGCGTGCGGGTGGTGCCGACCGCGCGTGCGGCCCGGCTGACCATGGACCGGGAGGGCATCCGCCGGCTGGCCGCGGAGACCCTGGGCCTGCCGACCAGCCCCTACCGGTTCTGCGACTCCCTCGACGAGCTGCGCGCCGGCGCGCAGGCCGTCGGGTTCCCGTGCGTGGTCAAGCCGGTGATGAGCTCCTCCGGCAAGGGCCAGAGCACGCTGCGCACCGAGGCGGACGTGGAGAGCGCCTGGGACCACGCGATGGCCGGCAGCCGGGTGGCCGGCACCCGGGTGATCGTCGAGGGGTTCGTGGACTTCGACTACGAGATCACCCTGCTCACCGTCCGGTCGCTGCGGGACGGGCAGACCGTCACCGACTTCTGCGCCCCGATCGGGCACCGCCAGGAGTCCGGGGACTACGTGGAGAGCTGGCAGCCACAGCCCATGTCGCAGGTCGCGCTGACCCGGGCCCAGGAGATCAGCGCCGCGGTGACCGACGACCTGGGCGGGTTGGGCCTGTTCGGGGTCGAGCTGTTCGTCCGCGGTGACGAGGTGTGGTTCTCCGAGGTCAGCCCCCGCCCGCACGACACCGGCATGGTCACCATGACCACCCCGTGGCAGAACGAGTTCGAGCTGCACGCCCGCGCCCTGCTGGGCCTGCCGGTGGACACCACGCTGCGCAACACCGGCGCCTCCGCCGTCGTCTACGGCGGGGTCGAGGCCACCGGCATCGTCTTCGACGGCGTGGACGAGGCGCTCGCGGTCCCCGGGGTCGACGTCCGGCTGTTCGGGAAGCCGGAGAGCTTCACCCGGCGGCGGATGGGCGTGGCGCTGGCCCGCGGCGAGGACGTCGACACCGCGCGGGCCACCGCCCGCGAGGCCGCCGGGAAGATCCGCCCGCACGCCTGATCACCCCTCCCCGCGGAAGGGCAGCCCCACCGGGGCGGCCTGCTCGTACCGGCGGCCACCGGGTCCGGGCCGTCCACAGATCGGCCCTGGCCGGCCCCGAGCCGGGTCGGGGCGGGCAGGCTGAGGGACATGCGCACCCCGTGGCGGACCGGCCGCCGCTCCCCGGCCACCGAGGACCCGCTCACCGTGCTGGCCGCCGCCGTCCAGGTCGCCCGGCAGGTCGACGTCCCGGCCGAGGTGCTCGCCCCGTTGACCGCGGCCCTGGCCGAGCAGTCCCCCGACCTCGACGTGCCGGGCGTGCCCGCACTGCTCGCCGACGCGGTGGCCGGCCTGTACGCCCGGGGCTGGCAGCCTGCCGACGTCGCGCACGTCGCCCGGCGCCGGTTGAGCCAGCGGGCCGGGAAGCTGACCGCGGCCGTCGTCCGGGCCGAGGCGGCCGGGTCCCGGGCGGCCGACCGGGCGCCCCGGGCCTGGGTCGACCAGCTCGACGCGCTGGGGCCGACGACGGGGCTGGCCGGGTGGTGGCGGTCGACCGGGGTGGACGCGGCCACGGCCTGGCGGGACGTCGCACGGGTGCTGGCGATGGTGGGCACCCTGCCGGCGTTGGAGCGGCTGCTGCCGGGCCCCGCCGGCTGGCCGCAGCAGCGCACCGAGGGCGCCCCGGTCACCGCAGGCCCGGTGGAGGCGAAGGTGCTGGGCCGGGTCCGCGGACTGCTGGCCAAGGCCGAACGCACCGAGTTCCCCGAGGAGGCCGACGCGCTGACGGCCAAGGCCCAGCAGCTGATGAGCCGGCACGCCATCGACGCCGCGGTGCTCGCCGACCAGGGCACCACCGACCTGGGCGCGGACGTGCTGGCCCGCCGGCTGCACCTGGACGACCCCTACGCCGAGCCCAAGGCGCACCTGCTGCAGGCCGTCGCCACGGCGAACGGCTGCCGGGTCGTGCTGCTGGTCGACCTCGGCATCGCGACGGTGGTCGGGCTGCCCACCGACCTCGAGCTGGTCGACCTGCTCTTCACCTCGCTGCTGCTGCAGGCCACCCGGGCACTGGCCGACGCCACCCGGGCCGGCTCCGCGGCCACCCGGACGCCGGTCTTCCGGCGCGGCTTCCTCTACGCCTACGCCACCCGGGTCGGGGAACGTCTGGTCGAGGCCCGGGAGCGGGCCGCGACGGAGGCAGCAGGGGCCTACGGCAGCGCGCTGGTGCCGGTGCTGGCCCGGCGGGAGGAGGCCGTGGCGGCCACCGTGGCCGAGCTCTTCCCCCGGCTGCGTTCCCGGCCCGGGCGGACCGTCGACGCGCAGGGCTGGCACGCCGGCCGCCGCGCCGCCGAGGACGCGGACCTGGGCTCGGGACGCACCCCGCTGCGCGGCTGACGGCCACCTTCCCGGACCTGCACAGCGGGTCGTCGGGCGCGGTGCGGGAAACGTGACCAGATCTCCCCCGCGACGTCACCCGCCGTCAGCAGACCGGTTGTGCACTCCAGACATCCCATTCCCACGGAGGTTCCGCGTGCCCGATCTGTTCAGCGAGTTCACCGTCAAGGGCGTCACCCTGCGCAACCGCATCGGCATGAGCCCGATGACCATGTACCACTCGGTCGACGGGGAGATGAACGACTACCACCTGATGTACCTCGGCGCCCGCGCCGCGGGTGGCTTCGGGCTCGTCATCCCCGAGCAGGTCGCCATCGCCCCAGACGGGCGCACCAGCGTGCACTGCGCCGGCATCTGGGCCGACAGCCAGATCGAGGGCCACGCCCGGGTCACCTCGATGATCAAGAAGAACGGCGGCGTCGCCGGCATCCAGCTGGGCCACACCGGTCGCAACGGGAGCGAGCAGCCGCCCTGGGAGGGCTGGGGTCAGATCGCCCCCACCGAGCCGGACGGCTGGCAGGTCCGCGGCCCGTCGAACGTGCCCTACGGCGCCCCGAAGCGGCC
Organism: Klenkia sp.; assembly: GCA_025966215.1. Classification (GTDB taxonomy): domain Bacteria; phylum Actinomycetota; class Actinomycetes; order Mycobacteriales; family Geodermatophilaceae; genus Klenkia. Next base: position 718 of record JAOPVM010000335.1, on the reverse strand, counting down.
CTACCCGGTGCACGCGCTGACCGTGGAGGAGATCAAGGAGCTGCACCAGCAGTACGCCGACGCCGCCCGCCGGGCCGCCGACGCCGGGTACGAGTGGCTGGAGATGCACTTCGCCCACGGCTACCTGGGCGCGAGCTTCTACTCCCCCCTGGCCAACAAGCGCACCGACGAGTACGGCGGCAGCCTCGAGAACCGTCAGCGCTTCCTCATCGAGGCCATGGACGCCGTGCGTGAGGTCTGGCCCGAGGACCTGCCGCTCACCGCCCGGCTCGGCTGCGACGACTACCACCCCGACGGCACCCAGTTCGAGGAGACCTTCGACACCGTCGCCAGGCTCAAGGAGCACGGCCTCGACATGATCGACCTGTCGATGGGCGGCAACACCGACGACATGCGCGACTCCTTCTTCCCCAACGCCTCGGCGTGGGTCGAGCGTGGCGCCCAGGTGCGGGAGGCGGTCGACATCCCCGTCTCGGTCAGCTGGAACCTCGGCGTGCCGGAGAACTCCGACAAGGCGGTCCGTGACGACAAGGTCGACCTGGTGCTCCTCGGCCGTCCTGCCCTGTCCAACCCGCACTGGCCCGTCTGGGCCGCGCGCGAGCTCGGCCACGCGGACCCCTTCGGCCTGGTGCCCGAGGACTGGGCCTGGTGGCTGCGCAACTTCCGGGGCCACGACCCGAGCATCGGCTGGCCCGTGCCGAGCAGTGCAGCAGCGACC
>JAOPVM010000322.1 GCA_025966215.1 Klenkia sp. | reverse complement strand
GCGAGAGCGGCCGGTTCTGCGCCTGGCAGGCACCGTCGGTCGTGCTGGCCACCGGCGGGATCGGCAAGTCCTACAAGGTGACCTCCAACTCCTGGGAGTACACCGGGGACGGGCACTCGCTGGCGCTGCAGGCGGGCGCCACGCTGGTCAACATGGAGTTCGTCCAGTTCCACCCCACCGGGATGGTCTGGCCGCCGTCGGTCCGGGGGATCCTCGTGACGGAGTCGGTACGCGGTGACGGCGGCGTGCTGAAGAACTCGGCCGGCAACCGCTTCATGTTCGACTACATCCCGGACTACTTCCGCAAGGAGACCGCGGAGACCGAAGAGGAAGCAGACCGCTGGTACACCGACAAGAAGAACAACCGGCGCCCACCTGAGCTGCTGCCCCGCGACGAGGTCGCCCGGGCGATCAACAGCGAGGTCAAGGCCGGCCGCGGTTCACCGCACGGCGGGGTCTTCCTGGACATCGCCTCACGGCACGACGCCGTTTACATCCAGAAGCGGCTGCCGTCGATGTACCACCAGTTCAAGGAGCTGGCGGAGGTCGACATCACCGCCGAGGCCATGGAGGTCGGGCCCACCTGCCACTACGTCATGGGTGGGGTGGAGGTCGATCCGGAGACGGCAGCAGCCGCCGTCCCCGGGCTCTTCGCGGCGGGCGAGGTGGCTGGCGGCATGCACGGCAGCAACCGGCTGGGTGGGAACTCGCTGTCGGACCTGCTGGTGTTCGGCCGGCGGGCAGGAAGGGCCGCCGCCGCGCGCGCATCGACGACGCAGGCGGCTCCGCTCTCGGAGGAGGACATCACCGACGCGGCACGGGCCGCCCTCGCTCCCTTCGAACGTGACGGCGGCGAGAACCCGTACGCGATCCACCAGGAGCTGCAGCAGGCCATGAACGACCTGGTCGGCATCATCCGGACGGCCGACGAGATCACGCAGGCGCTGTCGCGCATCGAGGAGCTGAAGGTCAGGGCCGGCGCTCTGACGGTCGAGGGGCACCGGCAGTACAACCCGGGCTGGCACCTGGCCCTGGACCTGCCGCACATGCTCCGCGTCTCCGAGTGCATCGCCCGCGCGGCCCTGGAGCGGGAGGAGAGTCGCGGCGGCCACACCCGCGAGGACTTCCCGGGACCGCGGGACGAGTGGGGTGCCCTGAACCTCATCTGCACCGCTGACGGCGCAGCCGTCGCCGTCACGCGCCAGGCGCTGCCCGTGATGCCTTCCGACCTGGCCGAGATCTTCGAGGAGAGCTGATGACGTACGAGGCGTCCCTGCGCGTGTGGCGGGGCGACAAGGACGGCGGGGAGCTCGAGGACTTCCTGGTGGAGGTCAACGACGGCGAGGTCGTGCTCGACGTCCTGCACCGGTTGCAGGCGACGCAGGCCCCGGACCTCGCCGTCCGCTGGAACTGCAAGGCAGGCAAGTGCGGCTCGTGCAGCGCGGAGGTCAACGGCCGACCGCGGCTGATGTGCCTGACCCGCATGGGGACCTTCGACGAGGAGGAGATCGTCTACATCACGCCGCTGCGGGCGTTCCCGGTCATCCGCGACCTCGTCACCGACGTCTCCTTCAACTACGAGAAGGCGCGCGAGGTCCCGCCGTTCCAGCCCCGGGCGCGCGATGCCGACGGCAACCACCGCATGCAGCAGGTCGACGTGGAGCGCTCGCAGGAGTTCCGCAAGTGCATCGAGTGCTTCCTGTGCCAGGACGTCTGCCACGTCGTGCGCGACCACGAGGAGAACAAGCAGGCCTTCTCCGGACCCCGCTTCCTGATGCGCGCGGCCGAGCTCGACATGCACCCGCTCGACACCCGCACCGACCGCGCGCAGACCGCTCGCGAGCAGCAGGGCATCGGGCTGTGCAACATCACCAAGTGCTGCACCGAGGTGTGCCCGGAAGGCATCCGCATCACCGACAACGCGATCATCCCGATGAAGGAGCGCGTGGTCGACCGCAGGTACGCGCCGGCGGCGTGGCTGGGCAGCACCATCCGCCGCAGGAAGGGCTGACCCGACCTCGCTCAGCCCTCGAGTCGGAAGCCGACCTTGAGCGTCACCTGGAACGCGACGATCTCACCGTCCTCCACCTTGCCGCGGATGTCGGTCGCCTCGAACCACTCGACGTCGCGCACGGTGCGCGACACACGCGCGATGCCGCCGCGGATGGCCTGGTCGAGCGACTCCGACGACGAGCCGACGACCTCGGTGATGCGGTAGACGTGGTCGCTCATGGGACCTCCTGGTCAGCGGGTGGTCCCGCAGGATGCCACCCCGGCGCCGCCCTCCGCTGCACCCCGTGGTGCAGGAAGCGGTCCTGGGCGTCCTCGGCGACGGCGTGCGCGTCCACCAGGCATCGTCCGCAGCACGCCCCGAGTCGAGATGCCCTGGCAGGGAGGGGTTTCGCACGATATGGCCGTCGAGGACGTCGGTGCTGCGCCGGTGGAGCGCCGTCCTGTCCGGGTAGGTGATGGGCACACGCCCCCACTTGGAGGTGCCTCATGGCACAAGGACGGATCAGCACCGACGACATCGTCGTCCGCGACGACGGACCCACCGCGGGCGAGCCCGGCGACGACCGGATCGACCTCGACGCGCCGCCACCACCCGGCCCCGCCCAGCCGCAGGCCGCGGAGGACGTCCCCCTGCTCGACGACCACGAGGCCGACGGCTTCCTCACCCGCTGGAGCGAGGTGCAGGCCCGCTTCGTCGACGACCCCCAGGGCGCGGTCCGGGACGGCGACTCGCTGGTCGCCGAGCTCGTGCAGGCGCTCGTCCAGCGCTTCTCGCAGCACAAGGCCGGCCTCGAGCAGCAGTGGCAGGCCGGCGCCGAGCCGGAGACCGAGGAGCTGCGCAGGGCCCTGCAGCAGTACCGCTCCTTCTTCCAGCGGCTGCTCGCCACATGACCACCACCCGACCGTCCGAGGAGGACTCATGACCACGCTCGAAGTCCTGGCGGTCGTCGCCGCCGTCGTGCTCGTCGCCGTCGTGGTCGCGCTGCTGCTCAAGCAGCGCCGCCGCAGCCGGCTCCAGGAGACCTTCGGCCCCGAGTACGACCGCACTGTCCAGCGGGCCGACGGCCGGCGCGACGCCGAGCGCGAGCTTGCCGAGCGCGCCGAGCGCCGCCAGTCGCTCGACATCCGGCCGCTGCCGCGCGCGGACCGCCTGCAGTACGCCGACCGGTGGCGCGACACGCAGGAGGCCTTCGTCGACCGCCCAGGCGCCGACGACGACCCGGCCGCCGACGACGACGCCGAGCACCCCGTCCAGCTCGTCGGCCAGCTCGTCGTCGGCCAGCAGTTCCTCCTCGGCCGTCCCCCCGGTCGAACCGCCACCGGACGCAGCCCCCGGGAGCACTCCGTGACCGCCCGTCCCGCGCTCCCCCGCGCCGCCCGGGCCGCGACTCCCGGATCGCTTACGCTCCGCCCGACCACGACCGCCACGACGCTCCCGGGACCGCACGCCCGAGCCGCCCGAGAGGACCTCCGATGACCACCCCGCAGGTGCTCGGCGAGCGCTACGAGATCGGTGGCGTCCTCGGCCGCGGCGGGATGGCGGAGGTGCACCGCGGGCGTGACCTGCGGCTGGGCCGTGAGGTCGCGGTCAAGGTGCTCCGGCACGACCTGGCCCGCGACCCCTCCTTCCAGGTCCGCTTCCGCCGTGAGGCGCAGGCGTCGGCGTCGCTGAACCACCCGGCGATCGTCGCGGTCTACGACACCGGCGAGGACCGCACGACCACGGGCGCCACGCCCTACATCGTGATGGAGTACGTCGAGGGCGAGACGCTGCGCGACGTGCTGCGCCGCGAGGGACGTCTGTCCCCCGAGCGGGCCATGAGCCTCACCGCCGACATCTCCGCCGCGCTGGACTTCTCGCACCGCAACGGCATCGTGCACCGGGACGTCAAGCCCGGGAACGTGATGATCACCCCGCAGGGCACCGTCAAGGTGATGGACTTCGGCATCGCCCGGGCCGTCTCGGACTCCGCGGCCACCATGACCTCCACCGCGGCCGTCATCGGCACCGCGCAGTACCTCTCCCCCGAGCAGGCCCGCGGCGAGGGCGTCGACGCCCGCTCCGACGTCTACTCCGCCGGCTGTCTGCTCTACGAGCTGGTCACCGGCGCCCCGCCGTTCACCGGTGACTCCCCGGTGGCGGTCGCCTACCAGCACGTGCGCGAGGACCCCCGGACGCCGTCCTCGATCAACCCCGAGGTCCCGCCGGAGCTCGACGCCATCCTGCTCAAGGCGATGAGCAAGAACCCGGCCAACCGCTACCAGTCCGCCGCCGAGATGCGCGCGGACCTGCTCCGCGCCGTCGCCGGCCAGCGCGTCGAGGCCACCCCCGTCATGGGCGACGCCGAGCGCACCTCCTTCATCGGCGCCGGCGGCTACCCCGGCCACGACGACCAGTGGGACGCCGACGACGAGGCCGCCGCCACGCGCCGTCGGCGCGGCATCATCGCCCTCGTCGTCGCCGGCGTCCTCGTGCTCGGTGGTCTCGTCGCCCTGCTCCTCGCGCTCAACACCGGCGGTGGCGACGACACCCCGGCGGCCCCGACCGTCGTCACCGTCGCGGTGCCCGACGTGGTCGGTCAGGACCAGGCGACCGCCACCGCCACCCTGCAGGCCGAGGGACTGGCCCTGGGGGCGGTGACCAGCGAGCCGAACGACACCGTCGAGGAGGGCCAGGTCATCCGGTCCGACCCCGAGGCCGGGGCCACCCTCGACGAGGGCACCCCGGTGGCCCTGGTGCTGTCGGCCGGGCCCAACCCGATCACCGTGCCGCGGGTCGTGGGCCTGACCGAGGACGACGCCCGGGCCAACCTGGAGAGCCAGGGCTTCACCGGCAGCATCAACAGCCAGCAGGTGAACTCCCTGCAGGACGAGGGCACCGTGGTCTCGGTGGACCCCGCAGCCGGCCAGCAGGTCGCCCCCGACACCGCGATCACCCTGCAGATCTCCACCGGGACCATCCCGCTGCCCGACGTCTCCGGCCTGGACCAGGCCACGGCCGAGGCCACCCTGCGCGACGCCGGGCTGACGGTGATCACGCCGCAGAACGTGGAACGCGACGACGTCGCCGCCGGCACCGTGGTGAGCACCGAGCCCGGCGCCAACACCCAGGTCACCGCGGACACCGAGATCACCGTCCTGATCGCCGTCCCCACCCCGACGCCGACCGCCACCAGCACCCCGACGGCCACGCCGACCACGGGCGCACCCGGCACGGGCATCCCCCTCCCGGGCGAGCCCCAGGACTGAGGACCCCGGGGTCAGCCGACCGCGGTGAGCAGGCGCTTGGCCGAGGCGCTGGCGGACTCGACCAGGGCGGGGTCGGGGGCGAGGCCGCAGCTCTCCAGCCAGGTGGCCAGCAGCTGGTGGCCACCCTCGGTGAGCACCGACTCGGGGTGGAACTGCACGCCCTCGATCGGCAGCTCGCGGTGCCGCAGCGCCATCACGATGCCCGACGGCGTCCGGCCGGTGACCTCGAGCTCGGCGGGGAACGTCGAGGACTCCACGGCCAGCGAGTGGTACCGGGTGGCGGTGAACGGCGAGGGCAGTCCGGCGAGCACGCCCTCCCCGTCGTGCACGACCTGGCTGGTCTTGCCGTGCAGCAGCTCCGGGGCCCGGACGACGTCCCCGCCGAAGGCCTCGGCGATCGCCTGGTGGCCCAGGCAGACGCCCAGCACGGGCACCCCGGCCTCGGCGGCCGCGCGCACCATCGGCACGGTCACCCCGGCGTCGGTGGGCGTGCCGGGGCCGGGGGACAGCAGCACCCCGGCGATGTCCAGCTCGGCGAGCTCGGCGGTGGTCACCGCGTCGTTGCGCCGCACGATGCTGGGCACCCCGAGCTGCCCCAGGTACTGCACGAGGTTGTAGACGAAGCTGTCGAAGTTGTCGATGACGAGGACGGGTCGTCCGGTCGGTTCGGTCATTGGTCCACCGTCACGTCGTTGAAGGGCAGCGAGGGCTCGATCGCCGGGAACACCACGAACAGCAGCAGCGCGCAGACCGCGAGGACCAGGACGAGTGCCTGGACCGCCTTCAGTCCGGTGCCGCCGGGCAGGTGCCGCCAGATCCAGGTGTACACGGGCTCAGCCCTCCGTCAGGGCCGGGGGGCCGTCCGGGGCGTCGGCCTTGCTGACCGGGTCGCCGTCGAGCACCGCGTGCACGATGAGCCGCTCGCGGGCGGAGAACTTGGGGTGGCAGGTCGTCAACGTCAGGTACGCACCCGACGGCGGCCCGTCCAGTGGTCCGTTGGGGGTCGGTGCGATCACCGAGACGTCGCTGGGCAGCACGATCTGCTGGGACGGGATGCCGTTGGGGTCGTCGGGACCGACCACCCGGTAGGTGAACCAGCTGTCGGCGGTCTCGATGACGATCGGGTCGCCGGGCGCGAGCTGGTCCAGGTCCAGGAACGGCGAGCCCTTGCCGACCCGGTGCCCGGCCAGGGCGAAGTTGCCCTGCTCGCCGGGCATCGCGGAGTCCACGTAGTGCCCCGGGCCCTCGACGAGCTCCTCCTCGTCGGTGCCCTCGAGCACCACCTTCACGTAGTCCTCGCCGAACGCCGGGATCCGGATGAAGGCGAACCCCTGACCCAACGGGACCTCGGAGATCCCGCCGTCGGGCAGCGTGGGCACCGTCGGGTCCGCGGTCCAGTCCTCGCGCAGCTCCTGGCTGAGCTCGGTCTGCTTGCGGTCGCTGAACAGGTCGGTCACCCAGACCTCGTAGACGACGAACAGCAGCACGACCAGCCCGGCGGTGACCAGCAGCTGACCCACGCCGCGGACGCCGGTGCGCACCAGATCGCCGCGGGTGCGTGCGGGCCGGCGGACGTCGGCAGCGGGTCGGTCGGTCTCGTTGCCGGCCGGCGCGGGCTCGTCGTCGACACCCCGTGCCGCGGGCACCCCGGGGACCAGGGGCTGCCAGGCCGTCGCACCGTCGCCGTTCCGGCTGTCCTCGTCTCGCTCGTCGGGCGGGTCGCTCCCCGTCAGGGTCGTCGGCTCGGCACGGTGGGAGTGTCGTCCGCGACGGTCCCCGCCGCTGGTGCTGTCGCCGTCCACTGTGGTCCCCCCGGGGCCGTCGGTCTGACCTGTGCCTTACACCGCCCGGACGGAGCTGGGGTCAGCCCACGGGTGTGGCGTGCTGCAGGTCCAGTGCGCCATCGTAGGCGGGCAGCGTGACCTGGCGGGCGTCTGTCACCCGGTAGGTGAGGCCGTACCGGTCGACCGCGGCCTGCAACAACCCCACCTCGTAGGAGCCGCGGAGCTCCTCGCGCATCGCGTCGGCGTCCCCGACGGCGGTCAGCACGAAGGGCGGGGAGTACGTCCGGCCCTGCAGCAGGAGGGTGTTGCCGACGCAGCGGACGGCGCTGGTGCCGATCAGCCGCTGGCCCATGATCGTCACCCCGTCGGCGCCGGCGGCCCACAGCGCGTTGACCACGCCCTGCACGTCGGACTGGTGGATGACCAGGTCGTCGGGACCGGCCCCGCGGGGCAGCGTGCCGTCGGCGGTGGCCGGGGCGTCGTCCAGCACGATCTCCACCCCGGCCCCGGACAGCTCGGTGAGGCCGGCGGACTGCAGTCCGGTGTCCCCGGCGGCCTGCAGGGCGCCCACCTCGGAGTCGCGGCCGGCCACCTCGTCGGTCAGCTCCTCGCTGCGGGCCTGCAGCGAGGACAGCTCGGCCTCCTGCCGGTCCGCCGCGGCCTGCAGCTGCTGGATCAGCCCGCCGAGCTGGGACACGTCCCCGGCACGCAGGTCGGTGCCGCGCGCGGTCTGCCCGGAGGTGGCGAACAGCAGTCCGGCAGCCAGGGCGACGACAGGTACCAGCGCCGTCCACACGGTGCGCTGGGGACGTCCGCGGCGGCGGGTCTCGGCTCGCGTCACGGACACCTCCTCGCGCGTCGGGGCGGGCCGTGCCACCGCAGCCCGTGGACCTCAGCTTAGGCTGGGTGGACGTCGTGGCCGGTGGAGCTCGTGCCCGGACACCCCTGCACGTGGAAGCGAAGCCCGAGGAGTCCGCGCAGTGCCCAAGTCCAAGGTGCGCAAGAAGTCGGTCTACACCCCGCCCGAGGGAGTGCTGCCGGCCAGTGCGGCCCGTGCCCGCGCCACCCAGCCCAGCCCCCGCTGGTACGCCGGGGTGATGGTCGCGCTGATGGTGCTCGGCCTGGTCTGGATCGTCGTCTACTACGTCGCCGGTGACCAGATCCCGGTCATGGTGTCCCTCGGCGCCTGGAACTTCGCGATCGGCTTCGGCGCGATGGTCGCCGGGCTGGTCATGTCGATGCGCTGGCGCTGAGCCCGCCCACCGACCCCGCACTGCCGACGGCCCCCGCCCACCCGGGCGGGGGCCGTCGTCGTCCTCAGGCGGTGGGCGCCTCCACGTCGCCGGGCGCGGGGACGTCGATGCTGGGCTGGTCGTCGAACAGGGCCGGCAGGAAGCGCAGCATGAGCGTGGACCAGACCAGGTGGGTGAGCACCGGGGCCTGGATGCCGCCGGTGACCTTGCGCTGCCAGCCGAAGAGCAGGCCCATGACCACCGAGGCCAGCACCAGTGCCGGGTTGCGGGTCGCGGTGGTGGCCAACCCGTAGACCACGGTGGACTTCAGCACCGGGTGGGTGGTCCCGGCCGCGGCGTAGAGCGCCCCGCGGAAGAACACCTCCTCGGCCGCCCCGTTGGCCAGCGTCGTCGTGGCCACCAGCGCCGGGTTGCCCTGGTGGGCGTAGCGCAGCACCCGGGTGACGGCGGCGTTGAGCACGGGGATCTGCCGGGCGACCAGCGCGGCGCTGTAGAACAGGCCGAACACGCCCACACCGGTGACGACCGGGGTGATCACCGGGCGGTGCAGCACCTCCCGGGAGGAGCGCATCCAGCCGCGGTGCAGCGGCCCGGAGGCGATCCCACCGGCGACCCAGGTGCCGGCCACGGCCATCGTGAGGCCGTAGAAGGCCTTGGAGTCCGGCTTCTGGGACAGCGAGACGCCCAGCAGACCGGCGCCCACCACCGCCACCGCAGCGGTGACCCGGCGGCGACGCCTGAAGGCCGTGTCGGACTCCCGGTGGTCACGGGGCACCGGGTCGATCAGCCATGCCGGGGCCCGCGACGTCACCTGGCCCCAGATCCGGTCCGGCAGCGACGCGCGGCTCACGAGCGGGCTCCGCGAGCGAGCAGCCCCAGCCGCCTGCCCGATCCGGCCGATCGGCGGCGATCGGCAGCGCGTTCGCCCAGCGCGACCAGCACCGCCTGGTCGTAGTCCATCGGCTCGAAGGGCACGACCCGCCGGATGGCGTCGTCCGTGACGACCACCTCGTTGGTCATCGAGTCGATCAGCGAGCGACCGGTCTGGACGTCGACGTCGGTCACCAGGGCCAGCCAGCGGGAGGACAGCTGCGGGCTCAGCAGCGGCACCGGGAGCACGAAGAGGTGCCGGCCCTGGATGTCGGCCACCCGGGTGAGCATCTCCAGGTACTCCAGGACGTCGGGCCCGCCGACCTCGAAGACCCGCCCCTCGGCCTCGGGGGCCTCGAGCACGCCCACCAGGTACCGGACGACGTCGGCGACGGCGATCGGCTGGGTGCGGGTGTGCACCCACCGCGGGGTGACCATGGCCGGCAGGTGCGCGACCAGCTGACGGGTCATCTCCCAGGAGACGCCCCCGTGGCCGACCACGATGCCGGCGCGCAGCACGGTGACCGGCACCCCGGCCCCCCCGAGCAGCCGCTCGACCTCCCGGCGGCTGCGCAGGTGCGCGGACAGGTCGTCGGCGTCGTCGCCCAGGCCGCCGAGGTAGACGATCCGGCGCACGCCGGCATCGGCGGCCGCCCGGCCGAAGGTGCGCGCGGCGGCGGCGTCCCGGTCCTGGAAGTCGGCGGCGTCGAGGCTGTGCACCAGGTAGTAGGCGGCCTCGCAGCCCTCCAGGGCACGACGCAGCGACCCCTCGTCGGTCACGTCACCGGCCACGGCCGCACCGGCCCCCGCGTAGGCCTCCGGACGACGGGTCATGGCCCGCACCCGGTGCCCCTCCTCGACCAGGGCCGACGTGAGTCGACCACCCACGAAACCGGACGCACCCGTCACCAAGACCTGCATCGGGCAAGCGTCGCGGTTGTGCGCCCGGTCTGCCAGACGAGGCGCGGGGTCGACTCGACGACCGGACCGGCCCGCCGACCCGGGTGCGCACCGCTGTGCACAGGTCGACACGGGAGTCCACAGCGCGCGGGGACCGTCACCCCCAGGGTTGTCCACCGAGTGTGGATCCCCAGCCAGGTCCTCCAGCCCGCTGACCAGCGCCGATGCGCACCGTGTGACACGTGGGGCGCACCGCCCGGCGGGGTAACTACACGTCTGTTCTTCTGTCCCCACCTGTGCACACAGGTGTGGAGAAGTCGACTCCACCAGGTCGGTCACCGCAGTACGGGAACGGTCGGCCGCGCCCTGTCTACCCGGGCGCGCCGCTGGTGAACCCCCCGTTCGCCCCGCCGGTCACGGTCGTCCCACCCGTCCCGGCAGCGGCCGCGCCGACCCTGTGGACGAACCGCTTGCGACCATGGGCCCGTGCAGTGGTCCACACGCCTCGGGGAGACCGTCGGCGCCGTCGTCGTGGCGGCGCTGCTCGGCGCCGCCGCGCTGCTCGTCGACCGGGTCGGCGCCGTGCTGGTCGGGGGCGCAGCTGCGCTGCTGCTGGCCGTCGCCGTCCGGGACCTGCTGCGGGCGCCCCGGCTGTCCGCCGACGAGGCCGGTGTCGCCGTCCGTACGACCGGCGGGACGACGACGGTGCCGTGGGACCGGCTGCGCACCCGGGTCCGGACGACGCGTCGGCTCGGCGTGCGGACGACGACGTTGGAGCTCGAGGACACCGCCGAGGACACCGTGCTGCTGGTGCTCGGCCGGCGGGACCTGGGCGCGGACCCGGAGCGGGTGGGTGCGGACCTGCTGCGGCTGCGTCCGGCGGGGAGCTAGCGGAGCCCGCCGAAGACGAGCACCAGCAGGACCACGACCAGCAGCGCGACACCACCGACGGCCAGCGCGGTGCGCCGCCGGGCCCACAACAGGATCGCAGCCGCTGCGGCCCCGGTGACCAGCCCGCCCAGGTGCCCGAGCAGGGAGACGCCGGGCAGGAAGCTGATCACCAGGTTGATCGCGAGCAGGGTGAGCAGACCGCGCAGGTCCTGCTTCTGCCGGACGAGCACCACCCCGAAGGCACCGAGCAGGCCGTAGATCGCACCGGAGGCCCCGACGACGCCGCCGAGGTAGGCGCCGAACAGCTGGAGCGCGGCGGCCCCGCCGAGCGCGGCGACCAGGTAGACGGTCAGGTAGCGCGCCTTGCCCATCATGCGTTCGAGCTCGGAGCCGAACAGCAGCAGCGCGAGCATGTTCAGCGCCAGGTGCACCAGGCTGGCATGGGTGAAGGCGCTGGTGACGACCCGCCACCACTGACCGTCGTCGACCAGTACGGGTGCGGTGAGCAGCGCCGACTGCAGCGGGGAGGAGAAGGTGCGCAGCGGGCTGTTGCCGACGCTGATCGCTGACCCGGCGGTCGCGATGGCGACGGCGACGTTGAGCGCGACGAGGGTGACGGTGACGGTGCCCCACCGGCGGCCCGCGACCTGCAGGCCGGTGGTGCGCTTGGGCTGGCGGACGGTGCGCCGGGCCTCGGCGATCTCCTCGGGGCACTGGAAGCCGACCGAGGCGGGGTGCATGCACTCCGGGCAGATCGGCCGCCCGCAGCGCACGCAGGAGATCCGGGTCGGCCGCTCGGGGTGCCGGTAGCAGGTGGTGGCCGGGGGCGCCGGCGGCTGCTCGCCGCCGGCGCCGCCCGGACCGTCAGGGGTGGTGCTCAGCTGCGCTGCACCTCGACCGAGGTGATCACGACGTCCTCGAGGGGCTTGTCACCGCGGGCGGTGGGCACCTTGCCGATGGCGTCGACGACCTGGCGGGAGGCGTCGTCGGCCACCTCGCCGAAGATCGTGTGCTTGTTGTTGAGGTGCGGGGTGTTGCTGGTCGTGATGAAGAACTGCGAGCCGTTGGTGCCCGGGCCGGCGTTGGCCATGGCGAGCAGGTAGGGCTTGGAGAACTGCAGGTCGGGGTGGAACTCGTCGCCGAAGCGGTAGCCGGGGCCGCCGGTGCCCTGACCGAGCGGGTCGCCGCCCTGGATCATGAAGCCGTCGATGACCCGGTGGAAGATCGTGCCGTCGTACAGCTTCTCGGTGGTCTTGGCCCGGGTGCGGGGGTCCACCCACTCGCGGCTGCCCTCGGCGAGCTCGGCGAAGTTGGCGACGGTCTTGGGGGCGTGGTCCGGGAACAGGTCCACGGTGATGTCGCCGTGGTTGGTGTGCAGGACTGCGCGCCGTGCAGGAGTCGATTCGGTCACGCGTCCCATGGTCCCACCTGCGGCGACGGGGGACGAACCGGTCCGCCGGCCCGGTCTACAGCGCGGCGGTCACGACCAGCGCCAGCTCGCGGGCCTGCAGGCTGGACTCCTGGTTGATGGTGACCACCACCACCAGCGTCCCGTCGGCCACGGCGAGCACCGTCCCACCGTCGGTCGTGGCGATCCCGCCGCCGTCGGCCACGTCGTCCACGGCGGTGCCGCCGATGCCGGCCACCCGCTGCACCGCGGCGGTCCGGGCAGCGACCGGGTCGGTGGCTCGGCCGATCTCCACCGTCGCCGCGGCCTCGCCGTTCGGCTTGTCGAAGGTGCAGCTGGGCGGCGGTCCCCCGGGCACCCCGGTGGTGGTGACGGTGGGGGTCTGCTGACCCACGGTGTCCTGCACCGTGGCGGTGTCCAGGTACGGGCAGTCCTGCTCGGTGGTGACCGGCTCGGCGGCGGTGGGTGCGGTCGCGCCGGGCGTGCCGGTCCCCGGCCCGGACGACGTCGCGGTGCTGGTGGCCGCCGGGTCGGCGGTCGGGTCCTCCTGCCCGGCGCCGCAGCCGGTGAGGACGAGGGCCGCGAGGAGAGCGGCCGTGACGGTCAGCGGCCGGCGAGGGGAGCGCACGAGACGAGTCTGGCCCATCCCCGGGCCA
>JAOPVM010000290.1 GCA_025966215.1 Klenkia sp. | reverse complement strand
TCCGGGCAGCTGCTGGACCCGGTGACCGGTGAGCTGGTGGACGCCGCCGCCGCGGTCGGCGGGCTGCTCCGTGAGCTGGGCCCGGACCTGGAGTCCCGCGGCGAGCTGGCCGAGGTGACCGGGCTGGCCGAGCAGCTGCTGGCGCGGGGCACCTCCGCCGTCCGGCAGCGCGACGTGCTGGCCCGCACCGGCGACCCCGGCGCCGTCGTCCGCGACCTGCTGACCGTCGGCGGAACCGCTCCCTGATCCGTGACGTGAGGGCATTGCCCCCGTAACGGACCGGGGCCAAGGTGAGCGGCATCCGGCCCGTGGGGCCGGCAGAGCCGGAGGCCCGACGTGACCGCTGAACCCACCGCCCCGCCCAGCACCAGCCCAGGGACCAGCGAGTACCTCGCCAAGAGGCAGCTGCGCACCGGCACCGCCGGGTGGACCCTGCTCGCCGGTCTGGGCGTCGCCGCCGTCATCTCCGGGGACTACGCCGGCTGGAACTTCGGCCTGGCCGAGGGCGGGTTCGGCGGTCTGCTGATCGCCACCGTGCTGATGGGGATCATGTACACCGCCATGGTGTTCGGCCTGGCCGAGCTGGGTTCGGCGCTGCCGACCGCCGGCGGTGGCTACACCTTCGCCCGCCGGGCGCTGGGCCCCTGGGGCGGTTACGCCACCGGGGTCGCCGTCCTGCTGGAGTACGCGATCGCGCCGGCCGCCATCGCCACGTTCATCGGCGGCTACGTCGAGTCGCTCGGGCTGTTCGGGATCACCGACGGCTGGTGGGTCTACCTCGCCGTCTACGCCCTGTTCATCGGCGTCCACCTGATGGGCGTCGGCGAGGCGCTCAAGGTGATGCTGGCGATCGCCGCAGTCGCCGTCGTCGGCCTCGTGCTGTTCCTGATCGGTGCGATCCCGGACTTCGACGCCGCCAACCTCACCGACATCGTGCCCACCGACGCCGCCGGCGCCTCGGACTGGCTGCCGTTCGGCCTGCTCGGCATCTGGGCCGCGTTCCCCTTCGGCATCTGGTTCTTCCTCGCCGTCGAGTGCGTGCCGCTGGCCTCGGAGGAGGCCAAGGACCCGGCCCGCGCGATGCCCAAGGGCATCCTCGCCGCGATGGCGGTGCTGGCCACGCTGGCGATCCTGATGCTGGTGTTCACCACCGGCGCCGGCGGCGCGCAGGTCATCTCCGAGTCGGCGAACCCGCCGGTCGACGCCCTCCAGCCGGGCACCCTGCAGACCGTCGTGAACTACATGGGCCTGGTCGGCCTGGTCGCCAGCTTCTTCTCCATCGTCTACGCCTACAGCCGGCAGACCTTCGCCCTCTCCCGGGCCGGCTACCTGCCCCGCGCGCTGTCGGTGACCAACAGCCGCAAGGCCCCGGTGCTCGCCCTCGTCGTCCCCGGCGTCATCGGCTTCCTGCTCACCCTCACCGGCCAGGGTGCGGTGCTGCTCAACATGGCGGTGTTCGGCGCGGCCGTGTCCTACGTGCTGATGATGGTCAGCCACATCGTGCTGCGCCGCCGCGAGCCCGACCTCGAACGGCCCTACCGAACGCCGGGCGGGACGACGACCACCTCGGTCGCCCTGGTCCTGGCCGTCCTCGCGGTGCTGGCCACCTTCCTGGTCGACCCGCTCGCGGCCGGCCTCACGCTGGTCGCCTTCGCCCTGTTCATCGCCTACTTCGCCCTCTACAGCCGGCACCACCTGGTCGCCTCGGCCCCGGAGGAGGAGTTCGCGGCGCTGGCCGCTGCTGCGGACGACGTCCGATGACGGCCCGGCGAGCAACCCTGGGCGGGCACACCTACGAGTTCCCCTCGCTGGTCGAGGTGATGGCCAAGGCCACGCCGCACCGGAGCGGGGACGTGCTGGCCGGCTGCGCGGCGGGGTCGGAGGCCGAACGGGTCGCCGCCCAGACGGTGCTCGCCGACCTGCCGCTCACCACGTTCCTGGACGAGCAGGTGGTGTCCTACGAGGACGACGACGTCACCCGGCTGGTGCTGGACAACCGCGATACGACTGCCGCCGGCAACGTCATGTCGCTGACCGTCGGCGGGTTCCGGGAGTGGCTGCTGGCCCGGGCCGCTGCCGCGGACGAGGCCGCGATCTCCGGGCTGGCCCGCGGGCTGACCCCGGAGATGGTCGCGGCGGTGTCCAAGCTGATGCGCAACGCCGACCTGATCGCCGTCGGCCGGCGGGCCCGGGTGGTCACCGGGCTGCGGTCGACCATCGGGCTGCCGGGTCGGTTGGCGTCCCGGCTGCAGCCCAACCACCCGACGGACGACGCGGTGGGTGTCACGGCGTCCCTGCTGGACGGGCTGCTGCACGGCTCGGGCGACGCCGTCATCGGGATCAACCCGGCCACGGACTCCCCGGCCCAGACGATCGCACTGCTGGAGCTGATCGACGCCGTCATCACCCGGTACGAGATCCCGACGCAGTCCTGCGTGCTCGCCCACGTGACGACGACGCTGCGGGCGCTGGAGAAGGGCGCCCCGGTCGACCTGGTGTTCCAGTCGGTGGCCGGGACGCAGGGCGGGAACGAGGGGTTCGGGGTGACGCTGGACCTGCTGTCGGAGGCCCATGCCGCTGCGCTGGAGCTGAAGCGGGGGACCGTCGGCACGAACGTGACGTACTTCGAGACCGGTCAGGGGTCGGCGTTGTCGGCCGGTGCGCACCTCGGTGTCGGCGGGGCGCCGGTGGACCAGCAGACCCTGGAGTGCCGGGCCT
Source organism: Klenkia sp. (assembly GCA_025966215.1). GTDB lineage: Bacteria > Actinomycetota > Actinomycetes > Mycobacteriales > Geodermatophilaceae > Klenkia. Next base: position 3,356 of record JAOPVM010000290.1, on the reverse strand, counting down.
ACGGGGTGGCCCGGCACTACGACCCGCTGCTGGTCAACACCGTCGTCGGGTTCATCGGCCCGGAGTACCTCTACGACGCCAAGCAGGTGATCCGGGCCGGGCTGGAGGACCACTTCTGCGGCAAGCTGCTGGGTCTGCCGATGGGCGTGGACGTCTGCTACACCAACCACACCGACGTCGACCCCGACGACACCGACACCCTCACCGTGCTGCTCGGAGCGGCGGGCTGCTCGTTCGTCATCGCCGTCCCGGGGTCGGACGACGTGATGCTGCACTACCAGTCGCTGTCGTTCCAGGACGTGCTGACCGCCCGCCAGGTGCTCGACCTGCGACCGGCCCCGGAGTTCGAGGCGTGGCTGGGCCGGATGGACCTGCTCGGTCCGGACGGCCGGGTGCGCGAGCTGACCGCCGACGCCCCGGCCGCCCGCGCGCTGCTGGCGGCGGCCCGATGAGCTCGGACGCCTTCGACCTGCTGCGCTCGGCGACCCGCGCCCGGGTCGCCCTCGGCCGGGCCGGCGACGGGCTGCCCACCGCGCGACTGCTGGAGTTCCGGGCCGCGCACGCCGCCGCCCGGGACGCCGTGCACTCCCCGCTGGACGTGCCGGCCCTGGTGGCGTCCCTGGCCGACACCGGGCTGGAGGTGCTGGAGGTGGCCTCGGCCGCGCCGGACCGGGCGACCTACCTGCAGCGACCCGACCTCGGCCGGCAGCTCTCGGGGGACGCGACGTTGCCGGCGGGGGAGTACGACCTGGCGCTGGTGATCGCCGACGGGCTCTCCCCACTGGCGGTGTCCGAGCACGCGGCGGGGACCGTCGCCGCCGTGCTCGAGCGGCTCCCGGGCTGGACGATCGCCCCGCTGGTGGTCGCCACCCAGGCCCGGGTGGCCCTCGGCGACCCGATCGGTGCGGCGCTGGGGGCGCGGATCGTCGTCGTCCTGGTGGGGGAACGGCCCGGACTCTCCTCGGCGGACAGTCTCGGCCTCTACCTGACCTTCGGACCCCGCAGCGGCCGGGCGGACAGCGAACGCAACTGCATCTCCAACGTCCGACCGCCGCACGGCCTGGGCTACGCGCAGGCCGCGGACACCCTGGTCGCGCTGCTGCAGGCGTCCCGACAGCTGGGGGCCTCGGGTGTGGTGCTCAAGGACGAGGGGGTCGCGCTGCCCGCCGGTGCCGGCTGACCGATGAGTCAGCAGCTCCCGGCCGGTCCTCCGTCGCACCAGTCCTGACCGGAGGAGGAGCGATGAGCAGCGTCGTCACGTACGCACCGGTGTCCCTGGACGGCGTCGCGGACTACCGGTCCGCTGCGGACGGGGTCTCCGCGGCGGCCGCGGCCCGCTCGTGCAGCCGGGTACGGACGTCGTCCGCCGAGTACGCCCGCCGCTCCCGCTCGTCGCGGGCGATGACGACCCCGCTGGCGGCCACCCCGGCCAGGCCGGCGAGCCCGAGCAGCTTCCCCACCGTGGCGCGACGCATGCCGGCACGGTAGCGCCCCGGCGGGTCAGCGCGTCGAGGGCAGGGTGAGCACGTCGACGCCGTCCTCGGTCACCACGACGGTGTGCTCGCTGTGCGCGGTCCGGCAGCCCGTCGCGCTGCGCAGGGTCCAGCCGTCGTCGTCGGTGACCAGCTCGTCGGTGTCGACCATGACCCACGGCTCCAGCGCCAGCATCAGGCCCGGACGCAGCTTGTAGCCCCGGCCGGCGCGACCGTCGTTGGGCACGTGCGGGTCCTGGTGCATCGTCGTGCCGATGCCGTGGCCGCCGAAGTCGGTGTTCACGGAGTAGCCCGCGGCCCGCAGCACCTCGCCGATCGCGGCGGACACGTCGCCCAGCTTGACCCCCGGCCCGGCGGTGGCGATCGCGGTCGCCAGGGCCCGCTCGGTGGTCGCGATCAGCGCCAGGCTCTCCGGCGGCCGGCTGTCGCCCACCACGAAGCTGATCGCGGAGTCCGCGGCCACCCCGCCCAGGATGACGGCCAGGTCCAGGCTGAGCAGGTCGCCGTCGGCCAGGGCGCGGTCGTGCGGCAGGCCGTGCAGCACGCCGTCGTTGACCGACGTGCAGATGTAGTGACCGAACGGGCCGCGACCGAAGGACGGCGCGTAGTCGACGTAGCAGGACGTCGCCCCGGCGCCCAGGATCATCTCCTTCGCCCAGGAGTCGATCTGCAGCAGGTTGGTGCCGACCGTGGCGCGCTCGCGCAACGACTGCAGGACGTCGGCGACCAGCGCACCGGTCTCCCGGGCGCGGGCCACCTGGGTCGGGTTCAGGATCTCGATCATGCGGGGGGCTGCTCCTCGGTGCCGACGACCATCGTGGGAATGCTATCCCGGTACTAGTATCCCGCCCATGGTCCGGTTGCCGCTCACCCCTGCCGAGATCGACCGCGGTCGCCGACTCGGTGCGCTGCTGCGCCGCGCCCGTGGCGAGCGGCCGATGCTGGAGACCGCACTGGCCGCAGGGCTCTCACCGGAGACGCTGCGCAAGATCGAGTCGGGCCGGGTGGCCACCCCGGCGTTCTCCACCGTCGCTGCGGTCGCTGCCGTGCTGGGCCTGTCGCTGGACGGTGTCTGGGCCGAGATCAACGACCCCGTCCGGCAGACCGTGGCCTCCTGACCCCCGCTAGGGTCGCCCGGTGCTGACGCTGGATGCCGCCGTCGACCTGACCCGCACCGGCGACGTGTGGCTGTTCCGAGGTGCCTCGGTCGCCGACCGGGCCATCCAGACGCTCACCAACTCCCCGGTCAACCACGTCGGCATGGCGGTGGTGCTCGAGGACCTGCCGCCGCTGCTGTGGCACGCCGAGCTGGGCAGGTCGCTGCCCGACGTGTGGACCGGCACCCACCAGCGCGGGGTGCAGCTGCACGACCTGCGCGACGCGGTGACCGTGTGGCGGCAGAAGTACGGCCAGCGGGCCTGGCTCCGGCAGCTGGTCGGCCCGGCCGATGACGGCGGGGTGACACCGGCCATGGAGGACGCGGTGCTGCAGACGATCGCCCGTCTCGACGGTCGGCCGTTCCCCACCACGTTCCGGCTGGCCCGGGGCTGGGTGTCGGGTCTGGTGCAGAGGCACACCTCGGCCGAGACGGTGTTCTGCGCGGAGCTGGTCGCCGCGACGTACACATCGATGGGTCTGCTGCCGGGCGACCAGCCGCTGAACTCCTACGACCCGGGCAGCTTCTGGTCCGGAGACCGGCTCGAGCTGGTCGACGCCCGGCTGGGCCCGGAGGTGGCGGTCGACGTGCCGACCGCCTGACCCCCGATCAGCGGGCGACGGTCTGCAGCAGCGAGGCCTCGGTGGGGGTCCAGCCCAGCTCGGTGCGGGCCTTCTCGCCGGTGGCCTGCTGGTCGAGCAGCAGCG
>JAOPVM010000271.1 GCA_025966215.1 Klenkia sp. | reverse complement strand
GGGTAGCCGTTGACCGCGTCGGCGGCCTCGGGGAACTCGAAGCCCTCGACCGCGTCACCGGCGGCCCGGACGTCGGTGCGGTAGACCAGCGCGGCGTCGACCTCGCCCAGCTCGACCTTGGTCAGCGCGGCCCGCACGTCCTCCTCCAGGGTGTCGGGCTGGGCGGTGACCCCGGCGGCCTCGAACACCTGCTCGGCGGCCGCGCCGCAGGGCACGTCGGGGGCGCAGATCGCCAGCGTCAGGTCGGCGTTCGCGAAGTCGTCGATGCCGGTGACGTCGGCCGGGTTGCCCTCGGGGACGGCGATCTCCAGCACGTTCTCGGTGAACACCGTCGGGTCGCCCTCGGCCAGCCCGGCATCGGTCACCACGGTCATCTGGGTCTGGTTGGCGCTGGCGAACACGTCGGCCGGGGCGCCCTGGCCGATCTGGGTGGCCAGCGCCGAGCTGCCGGCGAAGTTGAACTCGACCGTCAGGTCGGGGTTGGCCTCCATCAGCTGGTCACCGAGGTCGGTGAACACGTCGGTCAGCGACGCGGCGGCGAAGACGGTGAGCGTGCCGGTGAGCCCGGCCTCGGTGGTCTCCGCGGCCGGGGACGACCCGGCGGCGGTGTCCGAGGTCGAGGAGCCACCGCAGGCGGTGAGGGCCAGCAGCCCGGCGGCGGTCAGGGTCAGGGGGGCGCACAGACGCACGGGTGCCTTCTCTCGGTCGATCGGGTGGATCAGGGGACGTCGACGCTGACCTGCGTCGCCTTGACGGTCGCGACCGCCCGGACGCCGGTCTCCAGACCGAGCTCGTCAGCGGCCTCGCGGCTCATCAGCGAGACCATCCGGTAGGGCCCGCACTGGATCTCCACCTGCGCCATCACGGTGTCCCGGACGACCCGGGTGACGATCCCGCTGAGCCGGTTGCGGGCGCTGGAGGAGCGGGTGAGGCCGGGCTCGGGAGCCTCGTGCAGGGCGGCGGCGACCCGGGCCAGGTCGGTGCCGTCGACCTGGGCGGGCCCGCTGCCGCCGCGGTGCGCGGTCAGCCGGTCGCTGTCGATCCAGCGGCGCACGGTGTCGTCGCTGACGCCGAGCAGCTCGGCGGCCTCGGCGATCCGGTAGGTGGCGGTCACAGGCGCACCTTAGACACGCAGATGCGGAAGCAGCAAGCGCTGCGCACCGCAGGTGCGGTTAGCGGAGCCCGGCGAACAGGTCGTCCTCGACCGGGTCGCCGGGGGCGCGCGGCGGGCGGACCCGGACGAACGCCTCGGTGCCCATGAGCGCGGCGAACGTCTCGATCGGGAACCGGAGGAAGACGATGTTCTCGGCCTGGCTGGCGTGCGCGGCCAGCGAGTCGTGCTTCTGCTGTGCGTACGCGGTGGCGTCCACCTCGGCACCGACCTCGTCGTCCTCGACGCCCATCTCGGGCATCTCGCCCTCGGGCTCGGGCCACTCGACCCCGACCTCCCGCACCAGCTCGCCGAACCGGGCGAACGAGCTGCGCCGGATGGTCGACCAGTACAGCTTGGCCGGTGACCCGGTCAGCTCCAGGGCGGCCAGCGTGATCCGGTGGGCCTGGATGTGGTCGGGGTGGCCGTAGAAGCCGTTCTCGTCGTAGGTGACCACGACGTCGGGCCGGTGCTGCTCGATCAGCTCGGCGAGCCGGGCCGCGGCCTCCTCCACCGGGGTGGTCCAGAAGGAGCCGGGGGCCGCGTTGGACTCCCAGCCCATCATCCCGGAGTCCAGGTAGCCGAGCTGGTGGGCGTGGGTGATGCCGAGGACCTCGATGCTGGCGGCCAGCTCGGCCTCGCGGAGGGCCACCACCTCCTCGGTGCTGTGTCCCTCCTCCCCCGGCTTGACCGTCCCGCTGTCGCCCAACGCGCCGTTGGTGCAGGTCACCAGCACCGTGGTCACGCCCTCGGCGGCGTACTTGGCCAGCACGCCACCGGTCGACGTCGCCTCGTCGTCGGGGTGGGCGTGCACGGCCATCAGGGTCAGCGGTCGGGTCACGGCACCAGTGTGGCGCCGGCCGACACGCCCCCCACCAGGCACCTGTTTGACGATCTCGCCCAGGAGGGCAGCAGGGTCGGGTGACCAGCGCCAGTGTCGTTTCCTCCGCCCGGACCGAGCACCGCCCCACCGCCGGGGCCACAGCCTCGGTGCGCACCCGGCGGATCCGGCAGAGCGCCCGGGAGCTGCTCGGCGACGGTGAGCCGGTGACCTTCCGCCCGGGCCAGGAGGAGGCCCTGCAGGCCGTCTGCGCCGGTCGGGACACCCTTGCCGTGCTGCCCAGCGGCGCGGGGAAGTCGTTGGTCTACACGGTGGCCGGTGAACTGCTGGACGGCCCGGTGGTCGTCGTCTCGCCGCTGATCGCCCTGCAGCACGACCAGGTGCAGCGGCTCCAGCACCTCGGGCTGACCGCGACCCTGCTCAACTCCGCACAGTCGGCCACCGAGCAGCAGGCAGCCCTGGACGGACTGCGTGACGGGACGGTCCGTTTCCTCTTCCTCGCCCCCGAACAGCTCTCCCGCAGCCAGGTCGTGGCGGCGCTGGCGGCCACCGCGCCGGCGCTGCTCGTCCTCGACGAGGCGCACTGCGTGTCCGCGTGGGGCCACGACTTCCGCCCCGACTACCTGCGGGTGGGCGCGGTCGTCGAGCAGCTGGGCTCCCCCACCGTGCTGGCGCTGACCGCCACCGCCTCTCCCCCGGTCCGCAGCGAGATCGTGGAGCGGTTGCGGATGAGCGACCCGGCCGTCGTCGTCGCCGGGTTCGACCGGCCCGAGATCGCCCTGGAGGTCGAGCACCACGCTGACGCCGACCGGAAGACCGCTGCCCTGCTCGACCGCGCGGTCGCCGAGGCCGAGCGCGGGGTCGGCATCGTCTACAGCGCCACCCGGGCCGGCACGGTCGAGCTGGCCGAGGCCCTGGTCGCGCGTGGACTGCGGGCCCGGAACTACCACGCGGGGCTGCCGAAGGCCGAGCGCGAGGACGTGCAGCGGGCCTTCATGGCCGACGAGCTCGACGTCGTCGTGGCCACCACGGCGTTCGGGATGGGCATCGACAAGCCCGACGTCCGCTTCGTGCTGCACGCCGAGCCCGCCGACTCGGTGGACAGCTGGTACCAGGAGATCGGCCGCGCCGGCCGGGACGGCGAGCCCGCCGTCGCGGTGCTCTTCTTCCGTCAGGAGGACCTCGGGCTGCGCCGGTTCTTCGCCGCCGGGGTGCCCGCCGAGGAGGACCTGCAGCAGGTGGCCGGCCTGGTGCGCGCCGGGGCTGCCGCCGGGGTGCAGGTCGACGTCGCCGCACTGCGGGCCGAGACCCACCGCGGGGCCAGCCCGGTCACCCGCGACCTGAACCTCCTGGAGCAGGTGGGCGCGGTCGTGCTGGCCGACGACGGCACGGTCACCCCGGCGCCCGACGGCCCCGCACCCGGCGCGGCCGCCACCGCTGCCCGCCAGGCCGCCGAGCACCACCAGCGGGTGGACGCCTCCCGGGTGGAGATGATGCGCGGGTTCGCCGACACCACCGGCTGCCGCCGGCAGCACCTGCTGGGGTACTTCGGCGAGGAGCTCGCCGAGCCGTGCGACAACTGCGACACCTGCCGGTCCGGCTCGGCCGCCGCCGGCCCGGCGCCGGCGGCGACCGGCGACTTCCCGGTGGACAGCGCGGTGGAGCACAGCGAGTGGGGTCCGGGCGTGGTGCTGCGCGAGGAGGGCGACCGGATCGTCGTCCTGTTCGAGCAGGCCGGGTACCGCACGCTGGCGACCGCCGCGGTGCGCGACCACCAGCTGCTGCGGCTGCGTGCGGCCTGAGGCCCGGGCAGCCGGATCCGGCGGGGCACCGCGGTGTCGCGCCGGATCCGGGCCCGTCCCGGGTCGGTCCCCCGACCCTCCCGGGACGACGGCCGACCAGGTCCCCCGACCCACGACCGGTGCAGACACCGGCCGTTCCGTCGTCCGTCGGCGCCGAGGGTCCGCGAGACCCGTTGGACTCCGGTAGTCCCCCGCAGGGGGTACACACCCTCGACGTCACCGTCGGTGGGAGCCGTCCCCTGGGACCGGTCCCATCGATCACCGTCGGTGATCGTCCGGGGGCGGCGGCGGCTCCGGCGACGACCCACGTCGTGGACCGTGCCGCGCGGCACGGTCGTGGGCCACCATCTCCGCACCGGCGCAGGCGGCGCCGACGGGGCGGGGGTGGCATGACGCACGAGGGACAACAGCAGATCGACGCCGGAGACGGCGGCGACCCGTTCGTCCGGCAGGTGGTGTGGCTGGTCGACCGGGCCGGCGGCAAGGAGTCCCTCGCCCGGGCCACCGGCAACCGGGTCAGCGTGCGCACCCTGGACAACTGGGTGAAGGGCACCTATCCCCGGGCGGCGGTGACCGGCGCGGTCCGCGACCTCGACGCCTGGGCCCAGGCGAACGCCGAGGGCTACCCCGCTGCGGGCGGCGCCCCCCGGCTCGTCGAGTCCTGC
>JAOPVM010000259.1 GCA_025966215.1 Klenkia sp. | reverse complement strand
GCTCGGGGCCGCGGTCGAGCTGGCTGGCCGAGACCCCGACGTAGGAGACCCGACCGTGACCGTCGAACTGCTCGTAGAAGTCCGGGTTGCGGTGCAGGTCCCAGTGCAGGGTGTGCACCACCGGCGGGGCGGCCGGGCCCAGCGCGGCGAGCACCGCGGGCCCGACGACCTCCAGGTGGGTGTGCACCAGGTCGAACGGCGTCCCCGCCGCGGCGTACCGGGTCAGGGTGTCCAGCACGACCTGCGCGTGCGCGTGCGCCACCCCGACCACCGACGGATAGCTGCCGGCGAGTCGGGCGAACTGGCCGGTCGAGAACGCCCACACCCGTTCCTCGGCGTCCAGCGTGGACTCCCCCACCGTCACCAGCACGACCTCGTGCCCCCGGGCGCGCAGCTCGTCGGTCAACGTGGCCACGACGTTCTCCAGCCCGCCGTAGCCGACCGGGGGCACCGGCAGCCACGGGCCGGCGTCCATCAGGACCCTCATCGGGACCGCGCCAGCACCTGGGCCATCGGCGGTCGTTCGCTGACCGAGACGTCCCACCCGACGGCCTCGACGTCCTCACCGGTGCGCAGGAACTGCAGGAACTCCTCGGTCGTCGCCGGCCCGCCGCCGGGCAACCGGGCCAGCGCGGTCTGCAGCACCTGACCGGCCATCCGGCCCAGCGCCGCGTCGCTCTGGTGGCCGTGCCGGCGGACGCCGAGGTCGACCTGGGCCAGGCAGCCGACCCCCGCCACCCGGGTCAGGTCGACCAGCAGGCCGAACTCCACCCCGTAGCCGGACACGAACGGCACCCGCTCCAGCAGCGAGCGGCGCCCCGCGTACTCCCCGCCGAGGGGCTGGACGACGCCGGAGAGCTCGGGCCACAGCGCGTTGAGCAACGGCCGCGCCAACAGCTCGGTGACCCGCCCACCGCCGCTGGGCACCAGGCCCTCGGTGGTGGCCAGTGGCCGGTCGTAGAAGCCCTTGACGAACCCGACCTGCGGATCGGTCAGCAGTGGGCCCAGGAGCCCGAGCACGAAGCCCGGGTCGACGTCGACCAGGTCGGCGTCGAGGAAGACGACGAGGTCACCGGTGGTGACGGCCAGGGACTTCCACAGCGCCTCGCCCTTGCCCGGTACCGAGCCCAGGTGCGGCAGCACGTCCTCGACGTGCACCACCCGGGCCCCGGCCGCGGCGGCGACGGCCGAGGTGGCGTCGGTGGAGTTGCTGTCCATGACCACCAGCTCGTCGATCAGCGGCACCTCGCGGGTCCAGGCCTGCAGCAGCGTCTGCACGATCGGCCCGACGGTGCGCTCCTCGTCCTTGGCGGGCAGTACGACGCTCACCGTCGTCCCGGAGGCATCCTTGGCCGCCAGCAGGCGGTGCGGGTCGTGGTCGGCGGTCCGGGTGGTGCGGCAGGTCAGGAAGTGCTGGACGTCGGGGCGCATGGGGTCCCTGTCGTTCGGGTCACGGCGGGGACGCCGGGACGGAGGCCCGTGACCACCGCACTGCCCGCTGGGACCCGGCTGCACACCTCACGCAGGTGCCGCGGGGATCATCCCGCCGAGGGGCGGTACCGGTCGGCGTCGCTGAAGTCGCCCCGCTCGGCATCGGCGACCAGCAGCGTGGCCAGGTCGTCGACCGGCGTGCGGGTGGCGCTGGCGCGGGTGGCCACGGCCTCCCGGGCCTGCTCCACCGACAGCCCGAACCGGCCGACGAGCACGCCGTGCGCGCGGGCCAGCAGGGTCTCGCGCGCCATCGCGACGCGCAGGGCGACCTGGGCGCGCTGGCACTCGTGCAGGGCGTGCATGTTGGCCAGCGGCACGCTGACCTCGCGGACCAGTGCCTCGGCGGCGGCCCGCCCCGCCGAGCCCAGGCCCGAGGGGCGGCTGCTGTAGACGTCCAGGGTGGCGCGCGCGCCGCGCAACGGACCCGGGACCGGCAGCGCCAGCCAGCTGAGCATGCCCAGCTCGACGGCCTTGGCGGCGAACGGTGGCCACCGGGTCTCGGCCTGCATGTCCGCCACCTCGGTGACCAGCTCGATCCGGGCCGACTCGATCCGCCGCGGGTGGATCGAGCCGACCTGGTCCTCCGACAGCTGCTCGGACACCGTGCCGGTGCGCCCGAGCACGGTCTCACCGCCCGCACCGACGACCAGCACCGAGGCCTCGACCGCCCCGGGGACGACGTCCCGGGCGGCCTCGGCGATCCGCTGCAGCAGGTCCGGGAGGGTCTGCTCGGCCAGCCGCACCGAGGACAGCTGGGCGGAGACGGCGGCGATGGCGGGGTCCCGGTCGATCACGACCCCATGGTGTCCCATCCGGTACGGCTGCGGGTCGCCTGGATCAGGCGGGTTCGGCGCGTCGTGCGGCCAGCTCCACGTGCGGGCGGCGCTGCCAGGTCGCCCACTCGCCGCTGATCTCCCCCGCCGTCCGCAGCAGGGCCGGCAGGTGCTCGGCGAGCAGCACCTCCCGCGAGGTCTCCGCGGCGTGCACGGTGACGTTGGCCGCGGCCCGTACCGTCCCGGTGCCGTCGCGCACCGGGACGGCGACCGACCGCACCCCGGGAGCCAGCTCCTCGTCGGCCAGCGCCCAGCCGCGGGCCCGCACCTCGACCAGCTCGTCGGCCAGCTGCGCCGCCGTCCGGCCGATGTAGGGGGGCAGTCCCGACCGGCTGGGCTGGGCCAGCACGGCGGCCAGCTCGTCGGGGTCCAGGGCGGCGAGCAGCACCTTGCCCTGCGAGGTCTGCGCGGCCGGGAAGCGGGTGCCGATGTCCACCCGCAGGGTGATCAGCTTGGGCACCGCGACCCGGGCCACGTAGACGATGTCGCTGCCGTCGAGCTGGGCCATCGAGGAGGACTCCCCGGTGCGGGCCACGAGCGCCTCCAGGTGCGGCCGGGCGATGTCCCAGAGCCCGAGCGCCCCCACGTAGGCCATGCCCAGCTCGAGCACCCGCGGGGTGAGGGTGTGCGTGCCGTCCCGGGTGCGGACGTACCCCAGCTCCTCCAGGGTCAGCAGCAGCCGGCGGGCGGTGGGCCGGGCCAGGTCGGCCGCTGCGGCGACCTCGCTGAGGGTCATCGCCGGACGGTCCGGGCCGAAGCAGGCCAGCACGTCCAGCCCACGGGCCAGCGCCTCGACGAAGTCCGGCCCGGTCCCCCGCCCCGCCATCAGAAGAGGCTGCCGCGGGCGCCGTGCGTGGCCTCGCTCTTGTAGTCGGTGTAGGTGTACGGGTTGTCCAGCACGGCGGCGCCGGCCTCGGGCATGGCGGGGTGCATCCCGGCCTGCCAGGTCTCCTCGCCCATCGTCGTCCGCAGGTGCTCGACGGTGGCGTCGACCTGGGCGCGCACCGAGCGCAGGTCGGCACCCACCAGCTTCCCGCCGCTCTTCACCACCCGGCCGTCGACGAGCACGGTGTGCACGTCGCCGCGCTGGGCCTGGAAGGCGACGTGGCCGTAGGGGTTGAGGACCGGGAAGGACACCGGGGAGTCCTCGTTCTTGAGCAGCACGACGTCGGCCTTCATGCCCGGCGCGAGGGTGCCCAGGTCGTCCCGGCCCAGGGCCTTCGCCCCGCCGCGGGTGGCCCAGTCGACGACCTGCTCGGCGCGCAGGCTGAGCTGGGTGACGGTGGTCCCCTCGGCGTGGGCCTCCAGGTGCTCGCGGGAGCGGTCGGCGCCCAGCGTGGTGCGCATGGCGGAGAACAGGTCGGCCGACCACCACACGCTGGCGTCCATCGACAGCGACACCGGGATCTGGTGCTGGCGCACCTGCCAGGTGGGCGGGTAGCCCTGTCCGGCGCTCTGCTCGGACTCCGTGGACACCGAGATCGAGCCACCGGTGGCGGCGATCCGGTGGTAGCTGTCGGTGGACAGCGACGCGGCGTGCACGTAGACGGTCTCCGGCGTCATGAACCCGCCGTCGTGCATCAGCTGGATGCTCGCGTCGCTGGTGGCGCCCCAGACGCCGGCGTGCGTGGTGACCGGCAGGCCGAGCTCCCGGGCGACCTCGAAGGCGGCCCTCTCCGGGAACGCCGGGTCGCCGGTGACGTCGAAGGCCAGCTGCAGGCCCAGCTTGCCCTCGTCGCGGCGGCGGGTGAGGAAGGCCTGCACGGCGGGGTCGGCGGTCCACTCCCAGGGCCCGGCCTGGATGTTGCCGTAGGCGAGCACGAACCGGCCGGGGACGGCGAGGAGCGCGTCGGCGGCGGCCTCGGCGTGGTCGACGGTCTGCAGGCCGTGGCTCCAGTCGACGGTCGTGGTGACCCCGGCCTCCAGGCCCTCCCAGGCGGAGAGCAGGTTGCCGGCGTGCACGTCCTCGGGGCGGAAGGTCCTCCCGTGCTCGAGGTAGTACCAGACGAAGTACTGGGTCAGCGACCAGTCGGCGCCGTACCCGCGCATCGCGGTCTGCCACATGTGCCGGTGGGTGTCGATCATCCCGGGCATGACGACGCCGCCGGTGGCGTCGATCTCCTGCGTGCCCTCGGGGACGTCGAGGTCGGCGCCGACGGCGGCGATCCGGTCACCGACGACGAGCACGTCGCCGCGGGTGAGCACGGTGTGCGCGTCGTCCATGGTCAGGACGGTGCCGCCCCGCAACACGATCGGGCGGCCGGGCTCGGGGGTGGACACAGACGTCGCCTCCTGGACTGCCGGGTGGTGTGCGGACGTCTGTCCGCTGAGCGGTCACCAGCCCGGCGCCGCCACTGTGGGCGTGACCGCCGCCACCTGTCAAGAGGACCCGATGATGGTTGACACAGGTGCTCAGGCGTGGTGAGACTGCGGCACCCATCACACCGGACAGGTGTCCGCAACACCCGAGGAGCGCACCGAGCCGATGACCCATCCGAACCCCACCGGCCCGCTGGCCGGCCTGCTGGTCGCGGACTTCTCCCGCATCCTGGCCGGGCCCTACGCCACCATGCTGCTGGCCGACCTGGGCGCCGAGGTGGTCAAGGTCGAGGGCCCCGGCGGCGATGACACCCGCACCTGGGCGCCCCCCGTCCGGGACGGCGTGGCCACCTACTACCTGGGCGTCAACCGGAACAAGCGGTCGGTGGCCCTGGACCTCAAGGACGAGACCGACAACGCGGCCGCCCGCGAGCTGGCCCGCCGCGCCGACGTCGTGGTGGAGAACTTCAAGCCCGGCGGGCTGGCCCGCTTCGGCCTGGACTACGACACCGTCGCCGCCACCAACCCGCGTGTCGTCTACGCCTCGATCTCCGGCTTCGGCAGCGGACCGGGCGGGGCGGCGCTGCCCGGCTACGACCTCATCGTGCAGGCCATCTCCGGGCTGATGAGCCTCACCGGCCCCACCGACGGCGAGCCCTACCGGGCCGGCGTCGCCGTCTTCGACGTGATGGCCGGCCTGCACGCCACCATCGGCGTCCTGTCGGCGCTGAACCTGCGGCACGAGACCGGCGTCGGCCAGCACGTGGAGGTCAACCTGCTGGCCTCGGCGCTGTCCGGGATGGTCAACCAGACCTCGGCCGCCGTCGCCGGGGAGACCGTCCCCTTCCGGATGGGCAACAGCCACCCCTCGCTGTTCCCCTACGAGCCCCTGCAGTGCGCCGACGGCGAGCTGATCATCACCGCCGGCAACAGCGGCCAGTTCCGCAAGCTGGTCGAGGTGCTCGGCGTCCCCGAGCTCGCCGACGACCCCCGCTTCGCCCGCAACGAGGACCGCACCGCCAACCGCGACGAGCTCCGGCCGCTGCTGGTCGAGCAGCTCGCGCGCAGGGGCAAGCAGGAGTGGTTCCGCGAGATCATCGCCGCCGGCGTGCCGTGCGGGCCGATCAACACCGTGGACGCCGGTGTCGCCTTCGCCGAGGAGGTCGGGCTGGACCCCGTCGTCCAGGTGGGCGGCGTGCCCTCGATCCGCAACCCGATCACCTTCTCCGCCACCGCGGCGTCCTACCGGCTCCCCCCACCCGGCCTGGACGAGCACGGCGACGAGATCCGCACCTGGTTGGCGGCCCCCCATGACTGAGCCCCGCCGGTACGAGACCGCGCTGGGCGCCTCCAGCCGTGAGTCGATCACCCTGCTCGGGCAGGACCTGGCCCGGGACGTGATGGGCTCGGTCGGGTTCGGCGAGCTGGCGTTCTGGCTGGCCACCCAGCGCAAGCCCACCCCCGGGCAGACCCGGGTGTTCGAGGCCGTGCTGGCCGCACTCGCCGACCACGGGTTCACGCCCACGGCGATCGTCACCCGGCTGACCTACCTGTCCGCGCCGGACTCGGTGCAGGGTGCGCTGGCCGCGGGCCTGCTCGGTGGTGGCTCCCGCTTCCTCGGGGTCACCGAGGACTGCGGCCGGTTCCTGGACGACGTCCTGCAGTCGGTGGACCAGCTGCCGACCGACGACGCCGGCTGGGACGCCCTCGCCCTGGCCACCGTGCAGCGCGAGCGCGAGGCCGGGCGGTTCGTGCCGGGCCTGGGCCACCACGTGCACAAGGACGGCGACCCGCGCACCCCCCGGCTGTTCGAGATCGCCGGCGAGGAGGACCTGGTCGGCCCGCACCTGACGTTGTTCGCCGCGATCGGCCGGGTGCACCCGCAGGTGCTGGGGCGGACGCTGCCGCTCAACGGGGCCGGCGTCTGCGGGGCGGCGCTGGCCGACCTGGGCCTGCCGATGGAGCTGCTGCGCGGGTTCGCCCTGCTCGCGCGCACCGCCGGGCTCATCGGCCAGCTGGCCGAGGAGCTGCGGCACCCGGTGGCCAACGACGTCTTCCTGTCCGTCGACCTGAACAACCGATCGGTCGCACCCGACCCGTACGAGAGGGGCCCCCGTGGCTGAGGTCTGCGCCGTCATCGCCTCCACCCACCACCCGTTCTACTACCGCACCTCGACCATGCCGGTCGAGGAGCGGCCGCCGTTCGCGGCGGAGTGGATCGCGAAGATCGAGTCGTTCCGGGAGACGCTGACCGCGGCCCGGCCCGACGTGCTGGTGATGGTCGGCAGCGACCACTTCCACCAGCTGTGGCTGGACAACATGCCGCAGTTCCTGGTGGGCAAGGCGCCGTTCTTCGACGCCAACTTCCACAACGAGGAGCGCGAGTTCGGGCTGCCGAAGATGCGGCTGGCCGGGCAGGAGGAGCTCGCCGCGCACCTGCTGCGCGACGGGCTGGACCGGGACTTCGACCTGGCGTTCTCCAACGAGCTGCGGATCGACCACAGCATCACCTGCCCGATCATCACGCTGCGGCCCGAGGCCGACCTGCCGATCGTGCCGGTCTACACCAACATCTTCGCCCCGCCGCTCCCCCAGCCCCGCCGGTTCGTGGCGCTGGGCAAGGCGATCCGGGAGATGGTCGAGTCCTGGGAGTCCGACCTGCGGGTCGCGATCATCGGCACCGGGCACCTGTCGCTGGAGCTGGGTGGGCCGCGCCAGTTCGGGCCCACCGGGCCCGATCCCGTCTTCGACCGGCGTGCGGTGGACTGGATCGCCCACGGCGACGTGGCCGGGTGCCTCGCCGAGGTCTCGCTGGAGTCGCTGCACGCGCCGGGCAACGCCACCCACGGGTTCATGGACTTCATGCTGATGATGGGCGTGGCCGGCGAGGGCGTGCGGGCCGACTTCGTGGAGACGGTGGACCTTTTCCACACCATGGAGGCCTACTTCACCTGGTACCCGGGAGGAGATCCGCGATGAGCAAGTACCTGCTGGACAAGTTCCTGTTCTCCGTCGACCGCGACCCCGAGCTCACCGAGCGGTACCGGGAGGACCCGGTCGAGCTGGTCGCGTGGTGGGAACGCGAGCTCTCCGGGTCCCTGTTCAACTGCATCCCGCACGAGAAGACCACCTGGCTGGCCTTCGACGACGAGGAGCGCCGGGCGCTGCGGGAGCACGACCACGTGGCGCTGTTCGCCATGGGTGCGCACCCGTTCCTCACGCTCACCCTGTTCATCGCCCTCTTCGAGCGCGACCACGGCCCGATGGAGTACCAGCTGGCCTACGCGCGGGCCCTGGACCACGTCGCCCAGCCCTACCCGGACATCTCCACGTAGGCCGGGTGTGCAGTTGCGGTCGCCCGGCCCGGCGCGCCGACGCGTGTCGGCGACCGCAACTGCACTCCGGGCACGGGGGCAGCCGGTGGGGCCACGGCTGACGACCGCGGCGGTGTCGGACCCCTCGACCACACTGGCCGGGTGCTCCGCTCCGTCCTCCTGCTGCGTCGTGGGGACGACGTCGCGGCCCACGAACGGACCGACGACGACGAGACGGTCACCGTCCTGCCGCGTGCCGCACTGCCCGGCTGGGTGCGCGGGCGGGAGCGCGCACGGCCACGCTGGGTCTGGGACGACACCACCCGCTGGTACCCCGAGCTGCTGGCCGCGGGGGTGCGGGTGGAGCGCTGCACCGACCTGCGGCTGAGCCACGACCTGCTGCGCCGCAGCGCCCACGTGGACCCGGAGCTGCTGGTCGGCCCGGACACCGGGGGCTGGGACACCCTCGCCCCGACGACGGCGGACGAGCCGGCGCTGTTCGCCCTCGCCGACCCGGCCGACCGGCTCGACCCGGCCGCCGAGCTGGCCCGCCAGCAGCAGGCCCTGGCGGCGAGCCCGGAGCGGGGAAGGCTGGGGCTGCTGCTCGCCGCGGAGTCCGCCGGCGCCCTGGTGGCCGCGGAGATGCAGCACGCGGGCATGCCGTGGCGGGCCGACGTGCACGACGCGATCCTCACCGGTCTGCTGGGCCCACGACCGGTGTCCGGGCAGCGGCCGGCGGTGCTGGAGCGGCTGCTGCCGGAGATCCGGGCGGCGTTCGGGCAACCGGCGATGAACCCGGACTCCCCCACCGACCTGCTGGCCTCGCTGCGCGCCGCCGGGCTGCCGGTCGAGGACACCCGCTCGTGGACCCTGCGGGAGATCGAGCATCCCGGGGTCGCGCCACTGCTGCGCTACAAGAAGCTGCTGCGGCTGATGCACGCCAACGGCTGGTCGTGGCTGGACACCTGGGTGCGGGACGGCCGGTTCCGCCCGGTGTTCCTGCCCGCCGGAGTGGTCACCGGGCGGTGGGCCAGCCAGGGCGGGGGTGCGCTGAGCGCGCCGGTGCAGCTGCGGCCGGCCGCGGTGGCCGACGAGGGCTGGCGGTTCGTCGTCGCCGACGTCGCCCAGCTCGAACCCCGGGTGCTGGCCGGGATGAGCCGCGACACCGCCATGGCCGAGGCCGCCCGGGCCCGCGACCTCTACCAGGGCATGGTCGACAGCGGCGCCGTGGAGACCCGCACCCAGGCCAAGCTGGGCATCCTCGGCGCGATGTACGGCGGCACCCGCGGCGAGTCCGGCGCGATGCTGCCCCGGTTGACCCGCCGCTACCCGGCGGCCGTCGGGTTGGTCGAGCTGGCCGCCCGGGCCGGTGAGCGGGGCGAGGTCGTGTCCACCCTGCTGGGTC
>JAOPVM010000257.1 GCA_025966215.1 Klenkia sp. | reverse complement strand
GCCCACCCGGATCGCCCCGGCGGCCAGCGCGGCGGTGATGTCGGTGACCGCCTGGGCCTTCGCCTCGGCCGGGGCCGTGTAGACCATCACGAACTGGAACCGGGTGTTGAGCGCCATGAACGCCCGGGTCGGGGCGGTGAACTCCGGGCCGCCGTCGTCGGCGTAGACCGCGATCGAGGCGTGCTGGGCGACGACCTTCGTGTCGACCTCGGCGTTGGCCCGGATGGACACCTCGACCACGGCCTGCACGCCGTCGGGGGCGATCTCGCGCACCCGGGCGGCGACGTCCTCCTGCCGGTAGTCCACGACGTGCTCGGCGCCCGCGGCGCGGGCCAGCGCGGCCTTCTCCGGTGTACTGACGGTGGTGATGACGGTGGCCCCGGCCCAGCGGGCGAGCTGGATCGCGGCGTTGCCCACCGCGCCGGCCCCGCCCTGCACCAGCACGGCCACCCCGGCCAGCGACCCGGGAGCCAGGTGACGGGGCAGGTGCTCGGCCACGGTCAGGCACCGGTGCGCGGTCATGAACGGGATGCCCAGTGCGGCACCGAGCTCGAAGGAGTGCTCGCCGAGCGGGACGGCCTGCTCCTCGCGGACGACGGTCTGCTCGGCCGCGGTCCCGGTCGGGCGCTCCCAGGCGGCCTCCCAGACCCACACCCGCTCGCCGACCCGGTCGGGGGACACGCCCGCACCGACGGCGTCGATCGTGCCGGCGCCGTCCTGGTTCGGCGTCTGGGGTGTGGCGCTGGGCGCAGCGGTGCTGCGGCGCTTCCAGTCGGTCGGGTTGACCCCGGAGAACGCCAGCCGCACCCGCACCTCCCCGGGCCCCGGCTCCGGGGTGGGTCGCTCGGTCAGCTGCAGGACGTCGGGGCCACCGGTCTCGGTGTAGGTGATCGCTCGCACGGGACCTGCCTACAGCCGGTCGAGCTCGTCGGCCAGCTGACCCAGTCCCAGCGGGCCGAGGTCCAGCACGGCCTGGTGCCAGGCCTTGAGGTCGAAGGCGTCCCCGTGGCGGGCGCGGGCCTGCTCGCGGCAGGTCAGGAAGACCCGCTCGCCGACCTTGTAGACCGGCGCCTGGCCCGGCCAGCCCAGGTAGCGGTGCAGCTCGTCGACCAGCATCTGGTCCTCCATGGAGACGTGGTCGCGGAGGAACTGCAGCGCGACGTCGTAGCCCCACCGGTCGGCGGTGATGCCGTGGCCAGGGGGGATCGGCAGGTCCAGGTGCACCCCGATGTCCAGGACCACCCGCGCGGCGCGCAGCTCCTGGGCGTCGAGCATGCCCAGCCGGTCACCGGGGTCGTCGAGGAAGCCGAGCTCGCCCATGAGGCGCTCGGCGTAGAGCGCCCACCCCTCGCCGTGCGCGGAGCAGAAGAACAGCACCCGCTGCCACCGGTTCAGCAGTGCCGAGTTGTAGACCGCCTGCCCGATCTGCAGGTGGTGCCCGGGCACGCCCTCGTGGAAGACCGTGGTCGTCTCCCGCCAGGTGGTCATGTCCTCCACGCCGTCGGGCAGCGACCACCACATGCGTCCCGGTCGGCTGAAGTCCTCGGTGGGGCTGGAGTAGTAGACGCCGCCGCCGGCGGTCGGGGTCAGCCGGCCCTCGATCACCCGCACCGGCTCGGGCACGTCGACGTGCACACCGTGCAGGGCGGCGATCGCCGCGTCGGCGGTCTCCTGCAGCCAGCGCTGAAGGGCGTCGCGGCCACGGACCTGGCGGGCCGGGTCGGCGTCGAGCACCTCGACCGCGCCGGCGAACCCACGCCCGGGCGCGATCGACTCGGCGACCGCCGCCTTCTCCGCCACGATCCGGGCCAGCTCCTGCCAGCCCCAGGCGTAGGTCTCCTCCAGGTCAAGCGCGGTGCCGGTGAAGTACCGGGACTCCATCTCGTAGCGCTCACGGCCCACCCCGTCGCGCTCCGGGGCCAGGGGCAGCAGCTCGCGCTCGACGTGCTCGGCGAAGCGCAGGAACGCGTCGTGCGCGCCCTCGACCGCGCGGTCGAGCTCGGCGCGCAGGGCGGCGGGGGCCGGGGCGGTGAAGGTGGTGAAGAAGCCCGGGACGTGCGGGGTGCCGGCCCAGGTGCGGGCCAGGGCGGCGGTGAGCCGGACCTGCCGGGCGGCGGTGACCTTCCCGTCGGCCGCGGCGGCGTCCAGACCCTCGAGGTACTGCTCCACCGCGGCGGGGAGGGCGGTCAGCCGGCGGGTGACCACCGCCCAGTCCTCGTCGGTGTCCACGGCCATGACGTCGAAGGTCTGCCGGAAGTCCTGCAGCGGGCACTCCATGCTGTTCAGGCTCGCCGCGGCCCACCCGGAGTCCAGCAGGGCCAGCTCGGAGGACAGCTGCTCGACCATCGCGGTGCGGGCCACGGCGTCCCGGTGGTCGACCGGCTCGCAGGCGCGCACCTGCTCGATCGTCGTCCGCAGCAGGTCGGCCAGCGCGGCCCGGCCCGCGGGGGAGTGGTCGCTCCACCGGTCGTCGTGCCCGGGGACGCCGATGTACGTGGCGACCTCGGGGACGGCGGCGGCGTACGCGTCGACGAAGGAGTCGGCGACGGCGTCGAGTGCGGACGGGGGTCGGGCGGGAGCGCTCACGCCCCGCACGCTATAGAGCCCGGCCGGCCCGTGGGGGGCCGGCCGGGCGATCGCTCAGACCTGGAAGCCGCGCTGGCGGCGGACCAGCTTCTTGAGCATGAAGACCGTCTGCAGCACGGTGAGCAGGTAGAGCACCGGCCAGCCGATCGAGAGGATCGCCGACTGCAGCTGCACGCTCTGCTGGCTCCAGGCGAAGATCAGCACCGCGAAGGTGACGACCGCGCAGATCAGCGGCATGACGTAGGCCGAGCCGCGGCCGCGCTCGGCGGCGGCCTGGGCGGCCCAGTTGTCCTTGTCCGAGCGGGCGAAGAACTGGGTCCAGGCGGTGAGGAAGTGCCCCATCCGCAGCCACATGTAGGCCTCGGCGGGCACCACGAGCAGCGCGTAGAGGATGTCCGACCCGCTCTTGTCGTGCATGGAGGCCGCGATCCGCAGGTTCAGGCAGGTCGCCACGGCCGGCGGGATCAGCCAGACCGGGTTGAACACGAAGGCGTCGATGGAGAGCGCGGCGGCCAGGAGCAGCAGGAACGCCATCCGGCTGAAGATGTTGAAGACCATCGCCAGGTTCTCGTACCAGCGCAGCCGCAGGTTCGGGTGCATGGGCTGACCCTTGGTGTCCCCGCGCTGGCCGGGCCACAGCAGGTCGATGCCGCCGTAGTTCCACTTCACCTGCTGGCCGTGCAGCGACCGGAGGGTCTCCATCGGCCCCACGTTCGCCCGGGCGCGGGCGCTGATCTTGGTGCTGAAGCCGGCGTCCTTGATCTGCAGGGAGAGCTTGGAGTCCTCGACCTCGGAGTCACGCACCCACGGAGCGGCCTGGTGGTTGAGGTACATGACCTGTTCCAGGGCGCGCACGCTGAACAGCGAGCACTGCCCGCCCAGCACGGCCATGTTCCGGCCGCGGACCAGGTTGTCCATGTTGAAGCCGGCGAACTGGGCGCGCTGCCCGGCGACCAGGAACCGCGCCATCGGGCCCTTCACGGTGGACTTGTCGAAGGAGTAGATGGCCGACAGACCGCCGATGCGCTGGTCGGTCACCATCTCCTTCTCCATCCACTCGACGCAGAAGCGGTCGAGGGTGGTGTCGCCGTCCACGCCGAGGATGTAGTCGTGGCCGCGGCTGACGTAGTAGCCGAAGTTCAGCGCCCCGACCTTCTTGTCCGGGTTGACCCCGATGTCGTGCACGTGCACGACGGTCGAGTAGGTCTGGCCCTTGACGGTGCGCTCGTGCTCACCGACGAACTCCCTGGCGATCTCGCCGGTGTCGTCGTCGGTGTTGTTGATGACGACGTGGATCGTGTCCGGCGGCCGGGTCTGGGACAGGATCGAGGTCAGGACGGCGTGGATCGTCGACTGCTCGTTGTAGGCCGGGATGACGCAGGAGATGGTCGCGTGCCGGCGGGAGGCCGTCCCGCGGCGGTCGGCGAACTGCTCGGGGACCAGGGTCGAGACGTCGGGGACGTCGGCCCCTCCGCTGCGGGCCAGCAGCGTGACCCGGTCGGTGGACCGGCGCATGCCGCGCGTGGTCACGTCGGGGACGGCGATCTCGGTCATGGGGTCTCCTGCTCGGGTGCAGCGGTGGTGAGGGGGAGGACGAGCGTGTCCAGCACGGTCTGGCGGAACCACCGCTCGGAACCCGGCTCGGTCTCGACGAGCAGGTCGAACTGCAGGGACACCGACAGCGACGTCGCCGCAGCGTCCGAGGGCGGCAGGGACAGCACCGTGCCGTAGGTGTAGGGCGCGGAGATGACGAACTCGCCGAGGTCCTCCTCGACCTGGGTGCGGGCGACCCCGTCGTCCAGGACGGCGGCGAAGCGGGTGACCAGCACCAGGACCTCCTCGTCCGAGCCGCCCTCGAGGTGCGCGGACAGCTGCAGGGTCTTGGGGTCACCGGCGGTCCAGTCGACGGCGGTCTGGTCGGTCCACCAGTCGACGACGAGGTCCCGGTCCCCGGCGGACACCACGTGGGTGGCCGAGCCGACGTCGAGCTCGCCCGGCGGGCGGACGGGGGTGGCGGCTGCCTCCACGGCCGCGG
>JAOPVM010000252.1 GCA_025966215.1 Klenkia sp. | reverse complement strand
CCGGGTGGGCGCGGTGACCCAGCCCGACGGGCGCACCGCGCTGCTCGGCGCCGTCCCCCTCGGCCGGCTGAGCGCCGACCAGGCCGAGCTGCTCGCCGAGCTGGCCGACGGCGTGCGGATCACCCCGTGGCGCACCGTCGTCGTCCCGCACCTGGCCGAGGACACCGTGGACGACGCTGCCGTCGACCTGTTCCGCACCGGGTTCGTCTTCGACGAGGCGAGCCCGTGGCTGCAGGTCACCACGTGTGCCGGCCGGCCGGGATGCGCCACGTCTCTTGCCGACGTCCGGGCGGATGCAGTGGCCGCGGTGACGACGGGCAGACTGCCTGCAGACGGCGCCCGGCAGCACTGGGCCGGCTGCACCCGACGCTGCGGCCGGCCTGCCGGGGCCCTGGACGTGGTCGCCACCGGTGACGGCTACTCGATCGGAGCGGTGTGAGCGCGCAGTACGAGTACGAGCACGACGGCGCCGAGATCTACCGGCAGTCCTTCGCGACCATCCGCCGCGAGGCGGCGCTGGACCGGCTGCCCGCCGACGTCGCCCAGGTGACGGTGCGGATGATCCACGCCTGCGGACAGGTCGACCTGGTCTCCGACGTCGCCTGGTCCGACGGCGTGGTCGGGAAGGCCCGGGCCGCGCTGGAGCTGGGCGCCCCGGTGCTGTGCGACGCGCAGATGGTGGCCGCCGGGGTGACCCGCACGCGGCTGCCGGCGTCCAACGAGGTGGTCTGCACCCTCAACGACCCGCGCACCCCCGACCTGGCCCGCGAGATGGGCACCACCCGCACCGCGGCGGCCCTGCACCTGTGGGGCGAGAAGCTCGAGGGCGCCGTCGTCGCCATCGGCAACGCCCCCACCGCGCTGTTCCACCTGCTGGAGATGGTCGCCGCCGGCGGTCCGCGCCCGGCCGCCGTCGTCGGCATCCCGGTCGGGTTCATCGGCGCGGTGGAGAGCAAGGAGGCCCTGGCCGCCTCCGACCTGGACTTCCTCGTCGTCCGTGGTCGCCGGGGCGGCTCGGCGATGACCGCGGCCGCGGTCAACGCGCTGGCGAGCACCGCGGAATGACCGGCCGCCTCTACGGGGTCGGCCTGGGCCCCGGTGACCCCGAGCTGGTCACCGTCAAGGCCGCCCGGCTGATCGGTGCCGCCGACGTCGTCGCCTTCCACGCCGCCCGGCACGGCCGCTCGGTCGCCCGCGGGCTGGCCGAGCCCTACCTGCGCGCCGGGCAGGTCGAGGAGCTGCTGGTCTACCCGGTCACCACCGAGACCACCGATCACCCCGGCGGCTACCAGGGTGCGATCGACGAGTTCTACGAGACCGCCGCCGCCCGACTGGCCGCCCACCTGGACGCCGGCCGGGACGTCGTCGTCCTCGCCGAGGGCGACCCGTTCTTCTACGGCTCCTACATGCACATGCACAAGCGGCTCGCACACCGGTACGAGACCGAGGTCGTGCCCGGGGTGACCAGCGTCAGCGGCGCCTCCGCGGTGCTCGGTCGGCCGCTCGTGGAGCGCGACGAGGTGCTCACCGTGCTGCCCGGCACGCTGCCCTCCGACGAGCTGGCCGAGTGGCTGGCCACCACCGACTCGGCCGCGGTGCTGAAGCTGGGCCGCACCTTCCCCGGCGTCCGGGACGCCTTCGAGGCCGCCGGCGTGCTGGACCGCGCCTGGTACGTCGAGCGCGCGACGACGACGACGCAGCGCGTGCTGCCGCTGGCCGAGGTGGACCCGGCGACGGTGCCCTACTTCTCCCTGGCCCTGCTGCCCTCCGAGCTCACCGGTCCGGGCAACTCCCCGTCGGCGTTCGACGGCCCTCCCGAGGGCGGCGCGTTGACCGTGGTCGGGCTGGGCCCGGGCTCGCGCGCCTGGACCACCCCCGAGGCCGCCGCCGCGCTCGCCGAGGCCGACGACCTGGTCGGCTACGGCCCCTACCTGGACCGGGTGCCGGCCAACCCGCGCCAGGTCAAGCACCCCAGCGACAACCGGGTGGAGGCCGAGCGGGCCGCAGCCGCGCTGACGATGGCCCGCGCCGGTCGCCGGGTCGCGGTCGTCTCCTCCGGTGACCCGGGGGTGTTCGCGATGGCCGCCGCCGTGCTCGAGGTGGCCGCCGCCGACTTCCCCGACGTCCCCGTGCGGGTGCTGCCCGGCATCACCGCCGCCCAGGCCGTGGCGTCCCGGGTGGGCGCCCCGCTGGGCCACGACTTCTGCATCCTGTCGCTGTCGGACGTGCTCAAGCCCTTCGACGTCGTCCTGGACCGGCTGCGGCACGCCGCGGCCGCAGACCTGGTCATCGCGCTCTACAACCCGCGCTCGAAGGCACGCCCGCAGCAGCTCTTCCAGGCCCGGGACGCCCTGCTCGAGGTCCGCTCCCCCGACACCGTGGTCGTCGTCGGCCGGGACGTCGGCGGGCCCGAGGAGTCGCTGGTGGTCACCACCCTGGGCGCCCTCGACCCCGGCACCGTGGACATGCGCTGCCTGGTGATGATCGGCTCCACGCAGACGCGGGTGACCCCGTCCGGCCAGGTGTACACCAGCCGCCACTACCCCGGCTGACCCACAGACTGCACGACTGCGGTGCTCTCGGGGCCCCGTACACCACGGCTGTCGTGCACTCGAGCCTGTGGACGACGCCAGCGGCGCCCCGGCCATCACGGGCAGGCTGCGCGGGTGCCTCGTCAGCCCCGCGCCGTGCCCGCCCTCGGCGACCGCCCGTTCCGCGGCTCGACCGCCGTGGCGGACGGACTGCTGACCGCGAACGAGCTGCGCGGGCCCGCGTGGCGACGGATCCACCGCGACGTCCACGTCGCCGCGGGGGTCCCGGTGACCCAGCTCGTCCGGGCCCGGGCGGCACAGCTCGTCCTGCCAGGAGCGGTCGTGTCCGGGCGCAGCGCCGCATGGCTGTGGGGCGTGGACGTCGACGGCCCGGACGGTGCCGCGGGAACCTCCCACGTGGAGGTCACCGTCCCTCCGGGAGCGCACCGCCTCGTCCCCGGCATCCGGGTGCGCCGACGGGTGCTCGACCCGGGATGGGTCTGGTGCGTGCCGACCAGCCGGGACGTGCCGACCCTGTGGGCGGAGCACGCCGCCCTGGAGCTCGCTGCCGACACGTCCCGTGGCCACGTCGAGGCCGTCGTGGTCCTGGACCAGTTCTGCGAGTCCGCACCCGTGACCCTCGCCCGGCTCCGGGCGGCGGGCGCCGGCTGGACCGGACGCGGCCGCGTGCAGCTGACGCGGGCACTCGCTGCGGCGGACGGGCTGGCGGGCTCTCCACCGGAGACCAGGCTGCGTCTGGGGCTGCACGCTGCCGACCTGCCCCAGCCGCACGCGCAATTCCGGCTCGTCACCCCGACGGGGCGACGGGTGAAGACGCTGGACTTCGCGTGGCCGCACCTGCGGTTCGCCGTCGAGTACGACGGGTGGACCCACGTCGCGACCTCGACCCGGGTCGAGGCCGGCTTCCACCTGCCGAAGGACCGGCGCGTCCTCAACGAGGCCCAGGCACTCGGGTGGCGGATCCACTACGTCACCGCTCCCGACGGCCACGACATGGCCGGCTTGGTGACCGGGATCGGAGCCGCACTGCACTCCCGGGCGGCCGAGCTCGGCGTCCCCCTGAGCTGACCCCGGCCGAGTGCACGACGGTGGTGGTCTCCGAGCCTGTGAGACCACTGGGGTCGTGCACTCGGCGGGTCGGGAACAGACCGGGGGGCCGGTGGCTTGCGTCACGAGTGCGCACACTCTCCCGGCCGGCGGCGTTCTGGTCGGTGGCGGTGCTGCTGGTGCTGGTCCTGGCCGCGAGCGGGGTGCCCTCGCCGCTGTACCGGGTGTACGCCGAGGAGTTCGGCTTCTCCTCCGGCGTGATCACCGTGGTCTTCGCCGTCTACGCCTTCGCCCTGCTCGCGGCGTTGCTGGTGGTCGGCGGGCTCAGCGACCACGTGGGGCGGCGGCCGGTGCTGGCCGCCGCGCTGGTGCTCGAGGCGGCCGCGATGGCGCTGTTCCTGGCCGCGGACGGGGTGGGCTGGCTGCTGGCCGCCCGCATCGTGCAGGGCCTGGCCACCGGGGCGTTGACCGGGGCGTTCGGCGCGGCCCTGCTCGACCTGCAGCGGCCGGAGAAGCCGCTGGGTCCGCTGGTCAACAGCGCGTCGCCGGGCTTCGGGCTGAGCGCGGGCGCGGTCGGCGCCGGGGTGGCCGTGCAGTTCGTGCCCGCGCCGACGGAGTGGGTCTTCGGTGTCCTCACCGTGGTGTTCCTGGTGGCGGCGGCCGCGGTGTGGCTGGGCCTGCCGGAGTCCTCGCCGCGGCGACCCGGTGCGTGGGCGTCGCTGCGGCCGAGCATGCACGTGCCGCGGGCCAACCGGCGGGCGTTCGTCGTCGTCCTGCCGTGCCTGGCCGCGACCTGGGCGCTGGGCGGGCTGTACGCCTCGCTGGGCCCGTCGCTGGTCGCCGGGGTCTACGGGGTGGAGAACCACGTCGTGGGCAGCCTGCTCATCCTGGCGCTGAACGGCACCGGCCTGGTCGGCTCGCTGGTGACGCAACGTCTGGAACCCACCCGCGGGATGATCACCGGCGCGCTGGTGTTCGCCGTCGGGGTCGCGGGCACGGTCGCCGCGCTGCTGGCCGACTCGCTGGCCTCCTTCTTCGTCGCCGCCGTGGTGAGCGGGTTCGGCTTCGGGTCGGCGTTCCTGGGTGCGATGGCCACCGTCACCCGCGGGGTCGACCCCGGTCAGCGGGCCGGGCTGCTGTCGGCGGTGTTCACGGTCAGCTACCTGGCGTTCAGCATCCCGGCGATCGCGGCCGGGGTGGCCAGCACGCACATCGGGCTGACCACCACCGCGGAGGTCTACGGGGTCGCGGTGATCGTGCTGGCACTGTCGGCGGCGGTC
Organism: Klenkia sp.; assembly: GCA_025966215.1. Lineage (GTDB taxonomy): Bacteria > Actinomycetota > Actinomycetes > Mycobacteriales > Geodermatophilaceae > Klenkia. The sequence goes on along the minus strand of JAOPVM010000252.1, from coordinate 1,723 downwards.
GGCCTGCGGGTGCACCAGCGCGGGGCCCCGGCCCGGGAGCTCGTCACCGCAGGCTGAGCCGCCGCTGCTCCCGCAGTGCCGCGAACACCTGCGCGCGGAGCAGATCGGCCATGCTCGCGCAGAGACCGGCGTAGGCGACGACGACGTCCCAGCCGTCCTCGTCCGGGCTCACCCGGTGCAGTCGGCCGGGCACCGGGAAGACCGCACCGCGCAGGGTGAGGCCGACGTCGACCTCGGCGCCGGTCGTCGGGGCCAGCGGGCCGGGGGCCACCAGGCAGCGCAGGCCGGTCTCGCTGACGTCGCGGGTGCGGCCCAGGAACACCGCACCGGAGTCCCGCTCGGTGACCTGGGCGCGCAGCCGCAGCTCGGCCCGGACGGCGTCGCGGCGGTTGCCGGGCTCGGCGGGGCCGGTGGGCACCAGCTGCACCCGCACACCGGTGCGCACGGTCCAGCACAGCACCACCCGGGCAGGGACGACGCGGACGCCGTCCGCTGCGTTCCAGTACAGCTCGAGGCCGTCGGACGGGGGCAGCGCGCCGGGCAGCTCGACGACCAGGCCGGTGGGGCGCCACCGCTCCACCCGGCCGGTCACGACCACCCCGGCGACGACGACGTCGACCAGCGCGCCCGGCAGCGGCAGCTCGGCACCGGGCAGCACGCACACACCTCCCGCCGACGTCCGGGACCGGAGTGCCCCGCTGGTCAGGTCATCGGCGCGGCAGGCCCCGCGGAACAGTCGCCGGACGGGTGATCACCCAGGGGAGTCACAGGTCCGCCAGCGCGGCGGGCACGTCGCCGGGAACGGCGCAGACGACGGCGGCCCCGGCCTGGGCGAGCTCGCCGGGCCGGGCGGGCCCCCAGCCTGCACCGATGCAGGGCAGCCCGTGCACCCGGGCGCCGACGACGTCCTGGGCGCGGTCGCCCACCAGCACGGGTCGGTCGCCGTCGGGGTGCGCGGCCAGGGCGAGCCCGACGACCTGCTGCTTGTGCCGCACCCGGCCGTCCATCGTCGCGCCGTGCACGCTGGCGACGGCGTCGCTGAGCCCGACGTGGTCCAGGATCCGGCGGGCGAACTCCTCGGGCTTGCTGGTGGCGACGGCGAGCACCGCGCCGTCGGCCCGGAGCGCGTCCAGCAGGTCGCCGATGCCCGGGTAGACCGGGGCATCGAGGATGGCCCCGGCCGCGTAGTGCGCCCGGTAGGCGGCCACGGCCCGGTCGACGTCGAGGCCGGTGAGCCCGAACGCGGCCGCGAACCCGTCCTGCAGCGGCGGGCCGACCATGGCGGTGAGCTGGTCGGCGGTGGGCACGGGCAGCCCGAGCGCGTCGGCGGCGACCCGGATGCTGGCGTGGATGCCCGGCGAGGAGTCCACGAGCGTGCCGTCCAGGTCGAAGAGCACCAGCCGCGTCACGAGAGCCACGCCCGGGCCGCATCGACGGTGTCGACCACCGCCACCCCCTGCGGCAGCGGGGGCCGGCGGACCAGCACCACCGGGATGCCCAGCGTGCGGGCGGCGGTCAGCTTGGCCTCGGTCATGTGCCCTCCGGAGTCCTTGGTGACGACGACGTCGACGGCGTGCTCCCGCAGCAGGGCGAGCTCGTCGTCCACGGTGAACGGCCCGCGGGCCAGCAGCAGCGTGGCCCCGGCGGGCAGCGGCTCGGTGGGCGGGTCGACCGAGCGCACCAGCACCGTGCCGGGCAGTGCGGCGAACGCGCCGATCCCCTG